>CAIZKT010000826.1:0-7443 GCA_903933565.1 uncultured Victivallales bacterium
CTGCACCCGGGCACGACCCTGAAATTGATACCGGGCAACTACCACTTCTGGCCCGAACATGCCGCCAAACGCAAACACTACCAGTCGAACACAGATGCCGTTGTCCCGAAGTCCTATGCCCTGCTGATTGAAGGCCAGAGTGGCACCGTTATTGATGGCGGTGGGTCCACCCTGTTGTTCCACGGACCGATGACGGCCCTTGGCGTGGATGGTAGCGCGAATATCACCATTCGCGGGCTGAACATCACCACCCCGCGACTTCAGCGCTTCAGACGGACCCTCTTATTGCACAGGCCAAAAGAATAATGCCGCCCTGAGGAGTTGCGCTACAGGGGTGCTTCTGACTCTTGGCGTAGGACGGGCCTACACGCCGGGCGGGGTGTAGGATTCCGTGCGTGAGGGGACCGACCCGGCGGCGCCAGGATCGAGTTCGCGGTAACGGGCGATCAGTTCCGGAGTGGTGCGCAGGCCCAGTTTGCTCATCAGCCGGTCTTGTAGGTGGACACGGTTTTCTGGCTGACCCCGAGGTGCTCTGCCACCTCCTTGCCCGAGAGGTTCCGGGACAGCAGGCCGAAGACCTGGAGTTCGCGGTCACTCAGGGCCTGCCCCGCAGCCGGGGGGTCGGCAGCTCCGGGCGGGTCGGAGACCCTGAGGGCCTCGGCGACCAGGATCTGGGTCAGGGCCGCGCTGGCCACCAGGCATCCGGCATGGACCTCGCGGATGGCCTGTACGATGCGCTCGAGGGGCTCTTCCTTCATCAGGTAACCGCGGGCGCCAGCGCCGAAGAGGCGGCGGGCGTAAACAGCCTCGTCGCAGACCGACAGGACCAGGGTGGGGGGGAGCTGGCCCAGCGCCCGCAGTTGCTCCAGGAGGCTCCAGCCGGAGCCGTCGGCGAGATTGAGATCGAGCACGATCACATCGGGGGTCAGCGTGCGCGCCTGACTCAGGGCGCTGCGCCAGCCGGCGGCTTCGCCGGCGACGCGCAGATCGGGCTGGCGCTCGATGGCGGCGCGCAAGCCGGCGCGCATGACGGGATGATCATCCACCAGGAGGACGCGGATCACCGGGGCGGTGGGGTGCACGGCAGCTGGCGAAAGGTGACTCGTTGCCGGCCTAGGGGACATGGGACGGTTCCTTCGTGCGCTTCGACCGGTTGGGCAGATGCAACTCCACCACCGCGCCGCGGTCGGCGCGACGGAAGGTCAGGGTGGCGTTGAGCAGGCCGGCGCGCATACGCATCTGGCGCAGGCCGAGTCCGGCCTGCCAGGTTGCGGGGTCGGCGACGGGGATGCCGTCGCTGGAAATCGAGAGGACCGCCCCGTTTTCCTGGCGCAGGCCGTCGACCCAGACGCGCCTGGCCTGGGCGTGGCGGGCGGCATTGACAACCGCCTCGCGGACGATGCGGATGAGGTGTCCGGCGGGTTCTGGTGGCAGGTCAAGCCAGGCCTGGTCGAGCGACAGTTCGCAGACGAGGCCATACAGTCGTTCCAGGGGGTGAAGCTGTCCGTCCAGGGCCTCATCCAAGGGGATGCCACTGTCCGGCGCGGGAATCGCCAGCACATGGGAGAGGTCGCGGGCGCGGCGAGCGGCGGCCATGGCCTGTTCCGACAACCAGCGCAGGTCCCTGACCAGCGCGTGGGAGTCTGGCGGCGTGCCGGCGGCGCCGGCATCCGCGATGGCCGTGGCCTGGCGGGCGAGGCCGATGAGGTCCTGGCAGAGGGTATCGTGCAGTTCCTGGCCGATGCGTCGTTCCTCTTCTTGGCCGGCCGAGAGGGCGGCCTGGGTGGCTTCCTGCCACAGTTCCGTGCGGGTCCGCAGGAGCCGTTCGCGCTGCTCTTTCGCCTGCCGCTCCGGGGTGATATCGCGCGACACACCGACCATCGAGACAAAACGGCCGGCGGCATCCAGTACCGGCATGGCGTTGGCCGCGTGCCACTGCCAGGAGCCGTCGGCGTGGCGGACCCGGTACTCGGGGCTGGGCTTCGGCTGGCAGTCCCGGACCATGGCCGCGAGGTAGTCCAGGCAGGCGGGGAGGTCATCCGGATGGACCAGCGGCTGGAATGCGGCGCCGATCATCGCCGCGACCGGGTAGCCGAGGACGCGCTCCCACGACGGGGAAACGTAGGTGAACACGCCCTGCGCGTCGAGGTTCCAGATCAGGTCGGTGGAGTGGTCCAGCAGCAGTCGATGCTGGGCTTCGCTTCTGCGCAGGGCCTGTTCGGCGCGTTGCCGGTCGAGATTATCCGTCACTAGCTACCCTTCCTCTCGACGATCCCCCTGCGGTCCGGGTCGGCGCCGCAGTAGGAGAGGCTCAGCGCAGCATCGCTTTGAGGCGCTGTGGCAGGTCTTCGTAGCTGAACAGGCGGGTGAACTCGAGAAGTCCCGAGAGGGCGCGCGACTGGCTGCTGAAACCGCGTTCGTGGATGACGGAGATCGGATTGAGGCCCCCGACCACGATAGCGCCGGTGCGGCCTTCGCTGACGGGGATATCCAGAACCGGTCGGCCGCCCTGGCCTATCTCCATGAAGGCGCCCAGGCCGATCTCGGTGAGGCGCTCTGCCAGCATGACCACCATCTCGCGGCTGCCGGAGGGCACTTCGCGGAAGCTGGCCCCGATGCGACCACAGCCGCGCTGGATGGCGCCGAGGTAATCGGTCATGCCGCTACGGATGAAGATCTCGAGCGGGTCGATACTGGTGCCCTCGTAGTCGATGATCTCGACAAAGCGTTCCGGCAGGTAGTCGCGGACCTGCAGCAGTCCACCAAAGCGCGAGCGGGTCGGGATGCCGTGTTTGAGCAGGACCCCGTTCAGGGTGATGGAACAGACGGTACAGAAGCCGATCTTGCCTGCCGGGATAACGCTCTCGCCGATGGTCTCGCCCGGGGCCAGCAGGCAGACGCGGGTGCCCATGGCGTAGCCCTTTGCGAAGACCATGCCGACATCCTCGATGCAGGACAGTAGGTCGCCGGGCGCCACCAGCGAGGAGTTCACCACCACCCGACCGGAGCGGGTCGGGAGATCGAAGTCCATCGCGTAGGTCATCTGATCGATCTTGGCGGAGAGGAAGCCGACGCGCTGCCAGAGTTGCGAGGTGCGCAGGTCCTCGGTGCCGGCCTCGGTGATGACGCTGCCGCGCTTGCCGAGTTGACGGATCAGGCCGCGCTCCTCCATATCGTTCAGGTACAGCCTGACGCTACGCTCACTGAGGTCGTAGCCCGAGCCGCCGAGGACGGCCGCAATCTTGACGGCGCTCTGGGGTTGTGGGTCATCCCGCAACGCCTTGAGAATAGCCGAGTAGTTGGCACACTTGCGGTCCATGCCCGCCCCCCGTTGCACGCGCTCAGGCTTGCGCGGCCAGCCTGCGGTTGATGGACGCCGCAGCACTGCGCCCCTGACCCATGGCCAGGATCACGGTCGCCGCACCAAGCACAATGTCGCCACCGGCGTAGACGCGATCCATGGAGGTCTTGCCGCCCTCGTCGACCAGGATGTTGCCCCACTTGCTGAGCTTGAGATCCGGGGCGGTGGAGGTTAGGAGCGGGTTGGAGCCATTGCCGATAGCCACGATGACGCAGTCCACCTCCAGGCGGAACTCGCTGCCCTTGATGGGCACCGGCCGGCGTCGGCCGCTGTCGTCGGGTTCGCCGAGTTCGTACTTCAGGCATTCGATGGCGGTGACGCGGCCATAGGTATCGCCAAAAATGCGGGTGGGATTCTGCAGCAAGCGGAACTCGATGCCCTCTTCCTTGGCGTGTCCGACTTCCTCAACCCGCGCCGGCATCTCGGCTTCGGTGCGGCGGTAGATGATGCTAACCTGCTCGGCACCCAAGCGCAGGGCGGTGCGGGCCGAATCCATCGCCACGTTGCCGCCGCCGATGACGGCCACGTGCTTGGCCGGCAGCACGGGGGTGCCAGCCTCCTTGAGGTAGGCCTTCATAAGGTTCACGCGGGTGAGATACTCGTTGGCGGAGAAGACGCCGACGTATTCCTCGCCGGGGATGCCCATGAACTTTGGCAGGCCGGCGCCGGTGCCGATGAAGACGGCGCTGTAGCCATCCTGGTCGAGGAGGTCTTGCAGGCGGCGGGTGCGCCCGACGACGAAGTTGGGGCGGATCTCGACGCCCATGGCGGTCAGGGTATCGATCTCGTTTTGGACGATCTTCTTGGGCAAACGAAACTCGGGGATGCCGTAGATCATGACGCCACCCGGCCGATGGAAGGCCTCCAGGATGGTGACCGCGTGCCCTTCGCGGCGCACATCGGCGGCCACCACCAGGCTGGCGGGGCCGCTGCCGACCACCGCCACCCGTCGGCCGCTGTCCGGCTTCACCGATGGCACCTGGATGCCCTGTGCCCGTTCCCAGTCGGCGACGAAGCGTTCCAAGCGGCCGATGGAGACGGCCTTGGAGGGGTCCTTCAGGGCCTTGCCCAGGGTGCAGGGTTCCTGGCATTGCGTCTCCTGCGGACAGACCCGTCCACAGATGGCTGGCAGGAGGCTATCCTGCTTGATGATGTCGATGGCTTTGCGGTAGTCGCCAGCGGCGATCGCGCCGACGAACCCGGAGATATTCAGGCGCACCGGGCAGCCTTCGATGCAGGGCTGGTTGCGGCATTGCAGACAGCGCATGGCTTCGACGCGGGCCTGCGCCTCGCCGTAGCCCAGGGCCACCTCGCTGAAGTTACGACCGCGCTCGATGGGATCCTGCTCCGGCATGAGCTGCGGCGGGATCGCCAGGCGCTCCTTGGGGGACAGCCGACTCTCCTTCGCCGCGAGTTGCCGCAACAGCACGTCGGCCTGCGTTCGCAGGGTCTCGGGATCAGTGTGGCTCATACGTCCCCCGTCACGCCTTCTTAGCTTCCAACGCGCGCGCCGCCTGTTCCAGGTGGCAATGCTCGTGAGCCTCGGTTTCGAGGCGCTTATAGGCGCCCAAGCGCAGCATCATGTTGTCAAAATCGACCTTATGGCCATCGAACTCTGGGCCATCCACGCAGACGAAGCGCGCCTGTCCGCCGACGGTCACGCGGCAACCACCGCACATCCCGGTGCCGTCCACCATGATGGTGTTCAGCGACACCATGGTATGAACGCCGAAGGGCCGGGTGGTCTCGGCGCAGAACTTCATCATGATCGGCGGCCCAATCGCCACGACCTCGTTGGGCGGCGGGGTCTCCTGGCACAACTCCTTGAGCGGCTGCGTGACCAGTGCTTTGCGCCCGGCCGAACCGTCATCGGTGACCACGATCAGGCAGTCCGCGATGGCCGCCATCTCGTCCTGCAGAATGAGCAGATCACGGGTCCGCGCGCCGGTGATGACGGTGAGCCGGTTGCCGACCGCCTTCAGGGCCTGGGCAATGGGGTACAGGGGCGCCACGCCGATGCCCCCGCCGACACAGACCACATGTCCGACCTTACGGACCTCGGTAGGCTGTCCCAGCGGCCCGACCAGGTTCTCGATGGCCTCCCCGGGCTCGAGCTCCGCCAGGAGGTGGGTTCCCTTGCCCACGGTCTGGAAGATCAGCGCGATCCAGCCCGCGGCCGCATCGGCATCGGCGATGGTGAGGGGGATGCGTTCGCTCAGTTCCCCGCGCTGGACGATGACAAACTGCCCCGCCCGGCGTTCCCGGGCGATGTCCGGCGCGGCGACCCGAAGGCGGAACACGTCGGCGGAAAGCTGTTCTTTGGAGAGAATGCGATTCATCCGCGTCTTGCTCCTGGCGGACTTGGCGGATGCCGTCCAGCCGCCTCCTGTGGACAGTCGCGCCGGACAGGACAAAGTCCCGTCCGGCACGTGCGCACCCTGCAAATCCGGCGCCGGTTCGGGGCGCCGACGGATCAGCCCGTCAGACGAGGCCCTGATCCAGCATGGCGTCCGCAACCTTGGTGAAGCCGGCGATATTGGCGCCGATCACGTAGTTGCCGGGCTGGCCGTATTCGGCGGCCGCCGCCATGCACGCCTCGTGGATGGCAACCATAATTCCGTTCAGGCGTTTGTCCACTTCCTCGCGAGTCCAGCTCAAGCGCATCGAGTTCTGGCTCATCTCGAGGCCTGAAGTCGCCACCCCGCCGGCGTTGGCCGCCTTGCCGGGGCCATAGAGAATCTGCTTCTTCACAAACAGCTCGGCCGCCTCGGGGGTGCTGGGCATGTTGGCGCCCTCGGCCACCACGTAGCAGCCATTGGCCAGCAGCGTCTTGGCGTCTTCGCCCGTGACCTCATTCTGAACGGCACTCGGGAAGGCGCACTGGCAGGGAATGAACCACGGGCGTTTGCCGGCGTGGTACTCGGCGCCGAACTTCTCGGCGGAGTCACGGATGCGGCCGCGGCGCACATTCTTCAGCTCAAGGACCCACGACAGCTTCGCCGCGTCGATGCCCTTACGGTCATGGATGGTGCCGTCGGAGTCCGACAGGCTGACCACTTTGGCGCCCAGTTGCTGCAGCTTCTCCACGGTGTACTGCGCCACATTGCCGGAGCCCGACACCGTGCAGGTCTTGCCGGCGAAGGTCTCGCCGCGGGTCTTGAGCATCTCCTGCGCGAAGTAGACCGCGCCGTAGCCGGTGGCCTCGGTCCGGATCAGCGAACCGCCCCAGTTCAAGCCCTTGCCCGTCAGTACCCCGGTGAACTCGTTGCGGATGCGCTTGTACTGGCCGAACATGAACCCCGATCTCGCGACCCCCCACGCCGATGTCACCCGCAGGCACGTCCGTATCCGCCCCGATGTGACGCTGCAGTTCGAGCATGAACGACTGGCAGAAACGCATCACTTCAGCGTCCGACTTCGCCTTCGGATCGAAGTCCGAACCGCCCTTGCCGCCACCCATGGGCAGGGTCGTCAGCGAGTTCTTGAAGACCTGTTCGAAGCCCAGGAACTTGAGAATCGACGCATTCACGCTGGGGTGGAAGCGCAGGCCACCCTTGTACGGCCCCAGGGCGCTGCTGAACTCGAAACGGAAGCCGCGGTTTACCTGCACCCGCCCCCGATCATCCGTCCACGGCACCCGGAAGATGATCTGGCGCTCGGGCTCCACCAGACGCTCCAGAATCCCGGCCTTCTCATACTGCGGATTGCGCTCCAGAACCGGCGCCAGCGAACTCACTACCTCGCGCACCGCCTGCAAGAACTCCAACTCGCCCGGATTGCGCTGCTCAACCATCGCCAACACGCGCTCTACGTAGTTCATCGCGACGCCCTTTCTGCCTGTGCTCTCGACGCTCGACTTGCGCATGCCGCCAGATCGGCATGCCTGCGTGGCCGGATCGGCAAGCGATTGCCGATTGTTGTTTACAGTATATGCCGATGGTGGCGACGCAAGATGCCGATGAGGGATTATTTCGCGAGCTGTGGCAATAAGGTATGGGCCGTGGTATTCAGCCCCAAAGGGGCGTTCCGGGCGCCCAGGGCGTTGCCCTGGGTACCCGTCCACAGCGCGGATTGAGCCCTGA
>CAIZKT010000827.1:0-5678 GCA_903933565.1 uncultured Victivallales bacterium
CAGCTATCAGTGAACCTACGCGCCGGCCTGTTCTTCTCCGAAGAGGTTGCACGGTGAGCATCCACGTCGGCATCGACGTGCTCCCCGAGCGCCTCCCGGCCGTCGGCGAGCTCGCCCAGGTCCGTTCGCGCCGCTGACTGGTGGAAGAGGTCGTCGAGCCTCCACGGCCGGACGCCTCGCCCCTCATCCGCCTCGCCAGCGCCGACGACGACGCTCAGGGCCAGGAGCTCGCCGTCCACTGGGACTACGAGCTGGACCGGCGCATCCCCGAGGAGGAGGCGTGGACCGATCTGGCGGCCACGGGCTTCGACCAGCCGCGCCAGTTCGCCGCCTTCCTGCACACGCTGCGCTGGAACTGCGTCACGGCCACGGACCCGCGGCTGTTCCAGTCGCCGTTCCGGGCGGGCATCCGCCTCGACGCCTACCAGCTCGAACCCCTGCGCAAGGCGCTCATGCTGCCACGCGTCAACCTGTTCATCGCCGACGACGTCGGCCTCGGCAAGACCATCGAGGCGGCGCTGATCGCCTCGGAGTTGCTGCTGCGCCGGCGCGTCCGCGAGATCGTCGTGGCCTGCCCGCCCTCGATGCTGGGGCAGTGGAAGGACGAGCTTGAACAGCGCTTCGGCCTGACCTTCGAGGTCCTCGACAGCCAGTACGTTGACCGCGTCCGCCAGGAACGCGGCTATGGCGTGAACCCCTGGACGACCTTCCCGCGCTTCCTGGTGTCGCACAAGCTGCTGATCGACGAGAGCTACGTCGCCCCGCTGCGCGACTGGCTGGACAACCTGCGCCCGGGCACGCTGTTCATCTTCGACGAAGCGCACCACGCCGCCCCGTCGAGCGGCGCCAAGTACGCCATCGACTCCCGTATCACCAAGGCCATCCGCGACCTGGCGCCACGCTTCGAGCACCGGCTTTTCCTGTCCGCCACGCCGCACAATGGCCACTCCAACAGCTTCAGCGCCCTGCTCGAACTGCTCGACCCGCAGCGCTTCACGCGGGGGGTCAAGGTGCTGAAGAGCAACCGCGACAGCGTCATGGTCCGGCGCCTCAAGTCCGACATCCGCGACATCGAGGGCGGTTTCCCGGAGCGCAGTGTGGTCCAGATCGATATCGACGGCCTGCCTGAGACCGCGCCGGAACTCGTCCTCTCCAGGCTGCTTGACGAGTACCGGCAAGTGCGTCAGCAACGGCTCCAGGAGGCCACCCGCCGCAAGCAGAACGAGGCAAACCTGCTCATCTCGCATCTGCAGCAGCGTCTGCTCTCATCGGTCGATGCCTTCGCGCGCACCCTGGCCGTCCACCGACGGACCATGGAGCGCGTCTGGCTGGAGGGCGAGCGGCCTCGCGAGCCGTCTTGCCTGGTGGAGCGCGGGCGGCCTCGCGAGCCGTCCGGCGCTCCTGCGCCGGACCGCCAACCGCGCTTCGACATCCTGGCGGGCAGACTCGACAGCAATGACGACCGCACCCAGCTCTCCGAGACGGAGCAGGACGATTTGGCCGCGGCCGAGATCGAGCAGGCCACCCGCGCCACCGCCGGCAGCGCGGCAGGCGCCAATGTACCCCGCGAGCGCGAACTCCTGGACGAGATGGCCAGGACCGCCGAAGCCGCACGCGGCCAGCCCGATGCCCGGATTCGCTATCTCATCGGCTGGATCCGTGATCACCTCTGTGTCGGCGCGCGCCTGCCTGGCCAGCCCATGACCACTCCCGGCGCCGCGTGGTCCGATCTGCGGGTGTTGATCTTCACGGAGTACGACGACACGCAGCGCTATCTCAGCCAGATGCTCCGGGCCGCCATCGCCGGCACGGACCGTGCCGAGCAGCGCATCGAGGTCTTCCATGGCCCAACGCCCCTGGAGAAGCGCGAGGCCATCAAGCGTGCGTTCAACCTGCCCCCCGCGGAGCACCCGGTGCGCATCCTGATCGCTACTGACGCCGCGCGCGAAGGCCTCAACCTGCAGGCGCACTGCTTCAATCTGTTCCACCTCGACGTGCCCTGGAATCCCTGCCGTCTGGAGCAGCGCAACGGCCGCATCGACCGCAAGCTCCAGCCGGCGCCCACGGTGTACTGCCACTACTTCGTCTATGCCCAGCGGCCTGAGGACCGCGTCCTGCGCGCCCTGGTCCGCAAGACCAAGGCCATCGAGGACGAGCTCGGCAGCCTGTCACAGGTGCTGGAGAACCGCCTGGCCGACATGCTGCGCGCCGGCATCACGCACGCCGAAGTTGCTCGCCTGGCGCAGGATATCGAGAACGCCGGTCCTGACGCCGACACCCGCGCGGTCACTGAAGAGGAGTTGGAGGCGGTCCGGGAACGCCGCGATGTCCTGCTCGGACAGCTCGATATCCTGCGGCGGCAGCTCAACACGGCCCGCGAACGCATCGGGCTGGACATGGCACAGTTCCAGGATGCCCTGAACTGTTCGCTGGAGCTGCTCGGCGCCGAACCGCTGCGGCCCCTGGCCGGGAGCGCTGGCAATGGCGGTGCGTTTAGTTTCCCCAACCTCGACACCCGGCACGGCGCCGACCCCACCTGGGCCACCACGCTCGATACGCTGCGGGCCCCGCCGGAAGACGGCCGGCGCGACTACCACTGGCGCCGCGAGTCGCCGATCCGGCCGGTGGTGTTCCATGCGCCGGATAGCCCCGATGAGAAGGTGGTGCAGTTCCACCTCGAACACCGCGTGGTGCAGCGCCTGCTGGGCCGCTTCATGGCGCAGGGGTTCATCCACCACGATCTCTCCCGCGCCTGCCTGGCGCAGACCACCGACGCCATCCCGCGCGTGGTGCTCATTGGCCGACTGTCGATGTACGGCGCCCGCGCGGCACGCCTCCACGATGAGGTCCTCACGGTGACCGCCCGCTGGATAGATCCCGACCGCCGCACTGGCCCGCTGAGTCTATTCGGCCGCCAGGCGGAGGAGAAGACGAAGGACCTCCTCGAAGCCGCCATGCGCCCCGAGGGCCGCGGCCGGGTGCCGGAGATTGTCGCTGCACGCCTCCAAGCCGCCATTCCGCGGGACATCGAGGACCTGTTGTCCCACCTGGAAGAGCGCGGCCTCGCCGCCAAGGCCGATGCCGAGGAGCTGCTCACGAAACGCGGCCTGGCCGAGGCGGAATCCATGCGCCGTATCCTCGAAGACCAGCGCCGCCGGGTCGCAGCGGAACTCGGACGCACCGCCGACCAACAGCTCTTTTTCGATTTCCCCGAACTGGAACGGCGCCAGGTCGAGTCCAACCGGCGCTACTGGCAACGCTGGCTGGAGAACGTCGATGGTGACCTGCAACGCGAACCAGCCCGAATCCTCGACTTCTACAAGGTGACCTCGTTCAGGATCGAACCCGTGGGTCTGGCCTACCTCTGGCCCGTTACAGGATGATAGAGATAGGGACTGCTGTGAGCAACGGGATGGAGAAGCGGAGGATGTGTGCAGGGGCTCTGCCCCCGTGCCCCCGCCGGGGGAGCGCGCCCCCCACGGACCCCCCGGAGAACTGCGCGGCGCCAGGCATCCTGCTGGCCAGCAGGACACCGGCGCCGCGCAGGGCTGCCGACGCGGGTACGCGTGAAGAGGCGAAGCCGGCCGGTGTTTCAACCTCCAATGGCGCCCACGCGGGCGGCGCCGATGTGCCGGCCGTGGCGGCTCCGCCGACCGGTCCCGGCATGTCTGGCGCCGGCCGCATGCCCGAGGGGTCCGGGGAGTCCACGACGCCCCGGCGGGGTCCGGGGCAGAGCCCCGTCCGAGCTACGATGACATGACACAGACGGCGAACAACGATCCGGCGATTCGCGATCACCAGGCTTGGCTGGGGTATCTCCAGCCGGATGGGCTGGTGGTATCGCCTGCCGCGTTGGTTGATGCGCAGGTGTTCCTGGAGCGGAACACGCTGCCGTTGCAGGAGCGTTTCCTGGAGTATGTGCAGGAGGTGGGCCCGGGCGGCGAGGATGGCGACGAGGTCGCGTCCATCCAGCAGGTTGTGGACTTCGTGCGGGGTTTCCTCGAGTGGCCCGACGACTGTCTGGTGGGCCTGACGCCCGAGCGGCCCATCCCCGACACGCTCAAGGTGGCCGTGCAGGAGGGGGAGACCCTCGCTCCGACGTTTGCCTTCCTGGACCCCAGGGCCGTGGCCCCGGCCAGCCCGTGGCTGCTGCTGGTGCGGGTCCTGGCCACCGGCACCAAGCTCGATGTGCGCGCTGCGGTCGACGAGCGCTCCTGGGTGGCCTCGCCCAGCCAGCGCTTCGAGCGGCTGCTGCGCGATACCGGGGTGCCCATTGGCCTGCTGGTCAATGGCATGCACCTGCGCCTGGTCTATGCCCCCAAGGGCGAGAACGCCGGCAGCCTGACCTTCCCCGTGGCCGCCATGGCCGAGGTCGGCGGGCGGCCCATCCTCGCCGCGCTGCAGATGCTGCTGCACGCCTACCGGCTGCTCGGCGCCCCCAGCGCGGTGCGCCTGCCGGGGCTCCTCCGCAAGAGCCGCGACTACCAGGGCCGGGTCTCGACCGACCTGGCGGGACAGGTCCTCGATGCGCTCTATGAGCTCCTGCGCGGCTTCCAGGCAGCCAATGAACGCACCCGCGGTGAGCTCCTGCGTCAGGTCCTTGCCGAGCACCCGGATGATGTCTACGGCGGCCTGCTCAATGTCCTCATGCGAATGGTGTTTCTGCTCTATGCCGAGGACCGCGGCCTCATGCCCGGCTCGGATCTCTACGTGCGCCATTATTCGGTCCATGGCCTCTTCGAACGCCTGCGTACCGACAATGAACACTACCCCGACACCATGGATCACCGCTATGGCGCCTGGGCACAACTCCTGGCACTCTTCCGCGCAGTCCATGGCGGCTCCCGCCATCCACTCTTCGCTATGCCCGCCCGCAGCGGCTATCTCTTCGATCCCGACCGCTTCCCATTCCTGGAAGGCGGACGGGGAGAAGCAGAAGCAGGGGCTCCGCCCCCGAGCCCCCGCCGGGAAGGACCAGCGGCCCTTCCCGGACCCATCCCATCTTCTTCAGTCGCGAACGCACCCGCTCTGCGTGCGGCCACGTTCGCAACTGAGGGTGGCCGGCCTGCGGACAGCGCGCCCGCGCCTGGCGCGGAGGCGGTCCGCAGGGCAGCAGGCCAAGGGGCAGCGGACGGCACACCGGCACCGCCCGCGTTGGCCGGTTCCACCAACGTGGTTGGTCTGGGATTCACTCCCCCACGCGTACCCGCGTCGGCAACCCCGTGCGGCGCCGATGTGGCGGCCGTGGCGGCTACGCCGACCGGTTCCGGCACGTCTGGCGCCGCGCGGTTCTCCGGGGAGTCCGGGGGGGCGCGCTCCCCCGGCGGGGGTCTCGGGGGCAGAGCCCCTGCTGTTCCCGCCTCCCCCTCGACCCTCGACACACGTCCCGCTCTTCCTCTCGTCAGCGATGGCGTGGTGTTTCGGGTGCTGCGGAATCTGCTGCTGCTGGGTGGGGAGCGGTTGTCGTATCGGACGCTCGACGTTGAAGAGATCGGCAGTGTCTATCAGACGGTGATGGGGTTCCGGCTGGAGGTGGCCACGGGCACCTCGGTGGCCCTGACTGGCAAGCGCAAGCACAAGAGCGAGGTCCCGGCGCCGGTCGTGGTCGATCTCGATGCCCTGCTGGCGGTGCCCGGCGACAAGCGCGCCAAGTGGCTCACGGAATGTACCGACCACGA
>CAIZKT010000828.1:0-2132 GCA_903933565.1 uncultured Victivallales bacterium
CCGATGGTTTACAGCAATGAGAAACGTTCCTCCATCTTTGTCGCGAGCTTTGTCGGGAGCTTTGTCGATGGAACATATTTCACGGCAATTTATTTCGACAAGGCTCGCGACAAAGCTCGCGACAAGGTGTCTCAGATCAGGCGGGACTTCACCGCCAAAATTGTCAAGCCGTTGTTGTTCGATGATCCGGGCGACCAAAGGCTGGCGAATTCCCTGAACCCTGAACCCCGAACCCCCAACCCTGAACCCTGAACCACGAACCCTGAACCCTATCACCGGAATATGTTACACCAAGCGACTCCAACGACCAACCAACGACCACCAAACGTACCACAAGGAGCATCATCATGACACCGACCACACGTCTGACACTTGCCACTCTGCTGCTGGGGACCACCCTGCTGCAGGCCACCCCCTCCACCCAGATCTGGATACCGTCCACGGATATCCAGCCCTTTGGCGTACCGCACTTCGGCCTCGACGCCTACGTACGTTCCACGGAAAACGGCTACTGGGAAGCCGGCAAACGTGACCCGGACGTATTCGATGGCGGCCTGACCATCGGCGTACTTCCCTTCCATGACCTGCAGATGGAAGTGGGCGTGGACTACATCTCGACGTTCAGCGGCAGCAAATACGATGACCACCCGGTCTTCTTTAATGCCAAGCTGGGCGTGCCGGAAGGGGTCCTATGCTCCAACGCGCCGGCTCTGGCGATCGGCGGCTACAACTTCGGCACCAAGCGCCATAATGCCACGCGCACGGATCAGGACATCCTCTATGGCCTGGCCTCCAAAGTGCTGCCGGGGTTTTGCGGCCTGCCGTCATTGGGGCGCATCTCGGCCGGTTACTATGTGGGCAACAACGATGTGCTCACCGGTCCGGGCGGCTCCACCGATGACAACCACGGCATCCTCCTCTCCTGGGATCGCACCATGAGCGAGATAGATGACCGCCTCTGGATGGCGGTGGACTACCAGGGCGGCCAGAATGCCTTGGGCGCGCTCAACTTCGGTGTGGCCTGGGCCTTCACCCCCAATGTCTCGGTAATTCTTGGCTACGACATCTACAACGAGCAGAGCGTCGCCGGCGCCAACACCATCACCACGCAGTTGGATGTGAACTTCTAGGACGCTGGCCGACAGCCACAAAACCGGTCTGATAGCTGGGTTCCCCGTAGCCGCCGGCAGACAAGTCCCTGAGCGCAGTTGAAGGGTCTCCTGCCGGCGGCCTTGTACCTGTCCAAAAGTCACATTCTCGCCTGCCTGTGTGGCCGGCTTGCCCTGCTGCCAGTTGCCTCGGCCAGCCATCCAGCGCCCAGCGCGCACCGCCCCGGCGGGCTCGTTCCGTAGGCAGTAGCCCCGGCCCGCCCCAGGCTGTGGGCAGCGTGTCGACCACCCAGCGCCCAGCGCGCACCGCCCCGGCGGGCTCGCCCGCCGGACGGTAGAGTTCTGCGGCCAACCGCGCAACCAGCGCAAAGGTTTTCGCGCGAGGAGCCGCGCGCCAGCTCCCGCATCGCTCCGCGCCCGCACGTCGCTGGTTCCTCCCCGTATCTCGTAAAATCAGTAGAATTCGCTTGTATTTCTATATTGTACGTTTGCACAAATTTCCTGAACCCTGAACCCTGAACCCTGAACCCTGAACCCTGAACCCTGAACCCTGAACCCTGAACCCTGAACCCTGAACCCTGAGGCCGCACCGCGCATGGGAAAGCCCGTTGTACCACGTAGTCGCGGAGCATCTGGCAAGAAAGGTCCCCCGACCCCCTGCCAACCCGGCCCCAGCCACTCCCGTCCCGCCAGAATACTTTACATAACCGCCGTTATACGACACGGAGCTGTTCCGACCCCCGCTCGGAGTGCAGCTTGTACGTCCTATCCGTTCCGTGGGCTCGCCGGATGAAAACCCAGTCGCTCAGAAATGAGGTCGGCGCGGCGGCGCACGGCGGCGGCCAGTGCTGCTTCGTGCGGGCCGCCCAGGTGCTCGGACTGGCCTGTGATCCAGAGCGAGGCGACGGGGTAGCCCAGCCGGTTGAAGACCGGCGCGCCGATGCAGTACACCCCCGTGATCTCCTCTTCGCGGTCGGCGGCATAGCCGGCCTGCCGCACCGCCGTCAGTTCCGCCAGGTAGGC
>CAIZKT010000829.1:0-10885 GCA_903933565.1 uncultured Victivallales bacterium
AAACCACGGTGGCGGCCCACCGCATCTCCACCAAACCGCGGTGGCGGCCCACCGTATCTCCACCAAACCGCGGTGGCGGCCCACCGCATCTCCACCAAACCACGGTGGCGGCCCACCGCATCTCCAACCCTCTTCATGGTGTCCGTGCCGCGAGTATACCCCTTGCCTCCCAGGCTGACAAGGGCACTACCCTCCGGCGGCCTGTTTGCGCCACGGGAAAGAAGCGCCACATTCTCTGCCGCGAAGTTCGTACGGAACCCTCCCTGGCGAGGTGTGCCGCGGGGGAAGCGCGAGGGTCGGCCCGTCCCACACAGAGGAGTGACCTACGATGGCCAAGACCAGCAAGACCGAGAAGACCGCCAAGATTGCCAAGCCCGTCAAGCCCGTCCAGAGCGTCAAGCCCGTCAAGCCCCCCAAGCCCGTCCAGAGCGTCAAGCCCGTCAAGGCCACCAAGACTGCCAAGGCCGCCAAAGCGCTAGCGAGCCCCGCGGCGGGCCTGTCGCCGCGCGAGCAGACCCGCGCCTGGTTCCGCGAAGCCAAGTTTGGCCTGTTCATCCACTGGGGAGTGTATGCGCTGCTGGGCAAAGGCGAGTGGATCCGCACGGTCGACAAGATTCCTCAAGACGAGTACGCCAAGTTGCCGCCGAAGTTCAACCCGAAGCGCTTCGACCCCGATGCGTGGGCCGAGCTGGCGCAGCGCGCCGGGGTGAAGTACATGGTCGTCACCACCAAGCACCATGACGGCTTCTGCATGTTCGATGCGCACAACACTGACTGGAAGGTCACCAAGACCCCGTACGGCAAGGATGTCCTGGCCCTGCTCACCAAGTCCTTCGAGACCAAGGGCATCAAGGTCGGCTACTACTACTCGATCATGGACTGGCATCACGACGACTACCTGCCCCGCCTGGAGTGGGAGAAGGAGAGTCGGCCGGCGGCAGGCCATGACGCCATGGACTACATCGCCTACATGCGGGAGCACATCCGCCAACTCATGACCGAGTACCGGCCGGCGCCCTTCGTGCTCTGGTACGACGGCGGCTGGATGAACAAGCCCGAAGAACTCGGCGGCAAGGAAACCAACGCCGAGGCCCGCCGACTGAAGCCCGACCTCCTGATCAACGACCGACATTTCACCAAGGAGGACCTGGTCACTCCCGAACAGCGCATCCCGCCGACCGGTATGCGCGATGAGAACGGTGACCCCGCGCTCTGGGAAGCCTGCCTCACCATGACCTCACACTGGTGGGGCTACGACAAGCATGAGAAGGTCTACAAGACCAACGAGTTTCTCATCCGCATGCTCGTCGATATCGTCTCCAAGGGCGGCAACCTCCTGCTGAACATCGGCCCGAAGGCGGATGGGACCATCCAGAAGGAGTTCCGTGACCGCCTGGTGGCCATCGGCAAGTGGATGGACACCTACTCAGAGGCTATCTACGGCACTACGGCCAGCCCCTTCAATCTCCTGCCCTTCTACGGGCGCGTCACCACCAAGGGTAGCCGCCTGTATGTGCATGTGTTCGAATGGCCGGGCGACCGCATCGTGCGCCTGCCAAACCTGCAGAACCAGGTGCTGGAAGCGTACCTTCTCGGCAAGAAGAAAAAGAAGGAGCTGCCACTGGCGCGTGAGGGTGCGGACTGGGCCATCAAGCTGCCCGCGAAGGCTCCGGACAAGAGCGCCAGCGTCCTGGTCGTGGAATTGGACAGCCCGCCGCGAGTGGATCCCTTTGTGGTCGGGGCCGACGCCAAGGGCGTCATCGAGCTGCCGGCGCTGTACGGCTCCCTTGAAGGCCCCCACGGCCAGCGCATCCGCTACGAAAGCCGCGATGGCATCATCCATGCAGGCAACTGGATCCGGCCCCCCGACAGCATCGAGTGGAGCTTCCAGACGCCCAAGGCCGGCGTGTACCGCATCTGGTTGAACCAGGCGGTGGAGGCCGGTCAGGGCGGCAGCGAGGTGCAGCTCTTCGTCAATGGCAAGATCGCCCCGCGCCTGGCCCCGAATGGCGTGCCCTTCAGCAGCGGCGACGGGGATATTGTCGGCGGCGCCACCATGGTGGTCAAGACCAAGGCCACGGGGGGTACGTTCAAGCTCCTCAAGGCGGGCGACGTCCACCTGATCCGCGGCGCCAACACCCTGAAGCTGGTCATGAGCAAGCTCTGCAAACAGCCGTCGCTCGACCTGCGTGGCGTTGTGTTGAAGCTGGTGCCCTGAAGACGGGGCGGGCGCCGCAGCCCCTCAGGCCCGGCGCCCGTGAGGCAGCCGTCGCGAGCTGCCTTCTGGGGGGCTCACTCCAGCAGTTTCAGATCGCGCAGGGCGTCGGAGCGCAGGACGCCCGCCTTGGCGTAGACGGCGAGTTTGGCCCGCGAATCGGTGATGTCGGGGTTGCGCATGGTCAACTGCCCAATCCGGTCGCGGGGGCCGAATTCGCCCTTGCCGCTCTCCATGGTCAGGCGCTCGGGGTTGTAGGTGAGGTTCTCGCTGACCGTGTCCAGGATGGAGTAGTCCTCGCCGCGGCGAAGTTCGATCCACACCTCGCCGGAGACCGCCTTGGCCACCCACTTCTGCAGGGCCTCGCGCAGCATCAGCGCCTGCGGATCGAACCAGCGGCCTTCGTAGAGCAGCCGTCCCAGACGCCGACCGAGGCTGCGGTAGTTGTCGAGGGTGGCCTCGTTGTGGATGCCTGAGATGAGGCGTTCGTAGGCAATATGCAGCAGGGCCATGCCGGGCGCCTCGTAGATACCGCGGCTCTTGGCTTCGATGATGCGGTTTTCGATCTGATCGGACATGCCAAGCCCATGCCGACCGCCGATGCGATTGGCTTCCAGCGCCAGTTCCACCGGGTCCTTGATCTCACGTCCGTTCAAGGCCACTGGCAGGCCTTCGCAGAAGCGCACGCTGACCGTCTCCCGCCGAATCTCGACCTCATCCCGCCAGAAGGCCACGCCCATGATCGGCTCGACGATGCTCACGCCCTTGTTCAGGTACTCCAGATCCTTGGCCTCATGGGTGGCGCCCCAGATATTCGAGTCGGTCGAGTAGGCCTTTTCGGTCTTGGTACGGTACGCATGCCCCTGGGCGGCCAGCCACTCGCTCATCTCCTTGCGCCCGCCGAGTTCGTTGACGAAGGCTTCGTCGAGCCAGGGTTTGTAGATGCGCAGGCGGGGATTGGCCATCAGGCCGTAGCGGTAGAAGCGCTCGATGTCGTTGCCCTTGTAGGTGCTGCCGTCGCCCCAGACCTCCACCCCGTCATCCTTCATGGCGTTCACCAGCATAGTGCCGGTCACGGCGCGACCGATGGGGGTGGTGTTGTAGTACCGGCGGCCGGCGGTCTCGATGTGAAAGGCCCCGCACATCAGCGCCGAGAGCCCTTCATGCACCAGTTCCTGGCGGCAATCGATCAGGCGCGCCTTCTCGGCGCCATACTGCATGGCCCGGCGGGGGATGTCGGCGTAGTCCGGTTCGTCGGGTTGACCCAGGTTCGCCGTGTAGGCGTAGGGCACGGCGCCTTTGGCGCGCATCCAGACGATGGCAGCACTGGTGTCCAGGCCACCCGAGAAGGCAATGCCAACGCGCTCACCGACAGGCAGATTCAGCAGTATTTTTGACATGATCCGACCTCAAGGCCGGTCCACAGGAGCCGTTCCCGACCCCCAATTCACCGCGGGGGAAACACGACGGGGGCCCGGATCCGGCCACGCACCCGCCCAGTATACCCTCGCTTCCACCCCCTGCAACGAGGGGGCCGCGACGGCCTACTCTTCGCGGCAAGTGCCTACAGGCTGCTGCCCGGGTCGTTGGTCAGGACCAGGCGCTGAACCGTCGGCGCCGCCGACAGGTTCGGCAGTTCGACCGCGACAGCTCCCGCCTTGAGGTCCACGACGCCAAGCCGAACCCAAGTGGCCTCGGCCGGCGGCTCGGCGGCAGGCAGCGCCTGGCCGTTCACCCTCACGCCAGCGAGTCGCGCACCGGGCTCGAGTACGGCCCAGAGCCAATAACGCCCGGGGGCTTCGACGCTGGCGCTCCAGGCCGCCTTGCCCGGCCCCGTCAACCGCACCACTTCGATGACATCCTTGTCCGTCCGGATCGTCGCGCCGCCGGAGAGCGTGGCCGCGGCGAGGTCCAGGCGCAGGTAGGTATAGGGATCGCCGCCGGTGGCAGCCAACGGCGCCAGGCTCACGTCATCGAGGAACATGTCGATCTCGACCTCGGCGCGGGTGTTCGTATTCAGGGCGATGTAGTTGCGCGTGTTCCATTCGGGAACCTCGAACTCGGCCAGCAGGCGCTGCCAGGTCCCAAGCTTGGCCAGATCGTACTTGCCGGTCTCGGCGGCGGTGCGCGAGCCCGAGGCATCACGGAAGGCGAGGCGCAGGCTGGGCGCCGGCGTGGTGGGCGAAACCCGGTCGACCCGTAGCCAGGCAGCGAGGCGGTAGGTCTGCTTCGGCTTGAGCCAGACGATCTCGGCGGGGTCGCCCTGCGTCTCGTAGCGGGTGTTCACGTACTCGCCCTGACCGGTCATCTTGCCGCTGATATGCAACGACGCGGCGCCGGAGTGCTTCTCGGAGGTGACCCGCTCGGTGGCGACGCCGCGCGACGGCCAGCCGTCCGCTGCGAGCTCGAAATCCGGGTTCGGCACGTTGGTCGGCAGCCAGCGGCGTCCGGGGTTGCGCAGCATGCGGTCGATGCGGACCCGATACTCGGCAAAGCTCACGCCCTCAAGCTGCGAGATCTCCTCCAGGGCCTGGGCCGAGGAGCAGAGCACGTACCCCGCCGACTTCCCGCCACTGGGCAACGAACTCCAGGCCGCGGCCAGCGCCTTGCGGCAGACGTCGGCAAGCGCCGCGTCATTGGCGTGGTGCGCCGCAAACGCCAGGCCCTGCATCATGATCCAGGCGGACGACGCCGAGGGGTTGGTCTTGGGACAGGAGGTGTAACGGAAGGCGAGTTGCTCCGGCACCCACATGGTCTCGACGCAGAACCGCGCAATCTTCACGATGTCGGCGGCGACCCGCTCGTCGCCCGTGGCGTGGTAGTACAGGGTCATCCCCGTCATCAGAACGCCCAGCATGAAGTTCGCCTCGCCCGAGTGTTTTTGGCCCTTGGGGCAGTCGCAGTGCCCGGACTGGAGTTCGTGGAAGTAGAAGCCGTGGTCGCCGCTGGCGACGGACTTCGCATGCTCGCCGTCAAGCATGATCTTGGCCGCGTTCAGATAGAAGGGATCGTCCGTGGCCAGGTATGCCGACATGACCAGCTTCGTCATCCAGCCGGTCTCGCGCGCATTACCAAAGGTGAAGTTGGTGGTCTGGGGGCCCGCCGCCCAATCCGCAATCAGCGTGCCGGTCTCCCAGGACCGCGTGTCGCCACCGAGCAAGTAGTGCTCGATCATGCCCTGGGCCCAGATGTGCCCGCGGTTGTCCGACCAGCCCGGCGAGGAATAGACCTCCATGCCCTGGTAACCCTTGGGATAGTAGCCGGCCGTGTGCCCCATGCTATGCGTCCACTGCTGGCCAACTTGGCGCGGGTCCTTGGCGTAGTGCCGCGTGTCCACGTCACGCTCGTGGCGCACGCACTCCTCGGCGCGCCGACAGAAGGCCGGGTTGCCGGTGCGCATGAACTGGGTCAGGAACCCGTGCCCCAGGTCGTACTCCAGGTTCCCCCAATTCAGCCGCCGTTCGCCGAACCAGTCACCGAAGTTCATCATGCCATACTCACGGCTGGCATCGCGGCTGTCGAGATAGCGGTCGATACCGCGCGCCACGGCCTCGTCATAGTCGCGGAAGGAGTCGCGCACCGAGATGGCCAGTTTCTGAAACACCCCGCTGTTCTCGAGCCACTCGGGCGGCAGTGAAGCAACCGGGCGCTCTCCCGTCAACGACGCGGCCACCGCCGCGTCCGCCTCGACCAGCCAGAACTCCCAGGTGCGACTGAACCCCTGGCGGAACGTGTGCAGACCGTCGCGAATCTGGTAGTAGAGCTTCTCCTCATCCTTACGCCCGGCATAGAAGTCCTTGGGCAGCTCGGGGCAGAGCCCAAACTCCACCGCCCCGTTGTCGGCCGCGATGGAAACCGGCCACAGTTGCCAGCAGTTCCGCATGACCACGGCGGCCTGGCCAGCGCCGGGCCAGACCACTCCGGGAAGACGCTTGCCCTTGACCCCACTCGGCTGCTGAACCCACTCGAAGTCCTCGCGTTGCAGCACGCTGCCGCCCTTGGTCAGGGTGATCTCGCCCGCCTCGGTCGCGACCCGGACCGGATCCGGCCCACCAGCGCGCACGGGCGCCAGCACCAGGGAGCGAAGGGTCGTCAACTCCTCGGCTGTGCGATCATTCTCAAAGGTGTACTCGAGACGTTGAATTCCGGGGCTCGACCACCCGCTGGCACGCACGGTGAAGGCGCCGAGTTGCGCCCCGTCGGCAGCCACGTAGTGCCCCCGCGCCCGCAGCACCGTCTTGACCAGGCCAGACTCTTCGGTCACCGTCTCCTCGATCGTGCCGCGGTAGGCCTTGCCGTCGGCGGCAGTCAGAACCGCCACGACCGCGGGAAGTGTCGTCGCCGGCAGCACGACCGCGGGCGCCACCGCCCGCCGCGTGACCGCGCTGCCGTATTCGATGGTCAAGGTCTTGGCCGCCGCGGGCACGAGCGCGTCGAGGCGTAGCCAACGCACGCTCAGGTCCGCACGCCAGCGGCCGACGAGCTTCACCTGGCACGGCACCTCGGCGCCATCCGGCCCGAGCAGACGCAGGTTTGCGGGGTACGCCAGTTCGCCCTGGGGAAAGGGCACGCCAAAGGTCAGCGGCAGCCGCTCGAGCTTCCAGTCGCCGGGACTGACAGCGACGGCGATCGTGGCGCGGACCGCGCGCCCGACCGGCGGTTTCGCCGCCGACACCACGACGCTCTGACTCTGAAACGCCTTGCCGTCCCGGGTCTGGCCGACGACGCGCACGTTCCCCGGCCAGACAGAGATACCGGCGAAATCGGCGCGGTGGTTGCTCGCCCAGCCCGTCCCCGCGTCACGGTTGTTGGTCGTGCCGCGGAGCACGTCGGCGTCCTCGTCGAGCACCTCGACCGCCCCATCCACGGCCTGGTACTCGACTCGAGCCTTGGTGGGAACGTCGGTGATCCAGCGCACATGGACGAGCTGGTCCACATCCGCCCAGGCCTCCAGCCGGGTCACCACCTGCGGCTCCTGCGCCAGAGCCGACCACGCCAAGACGCCCATCGTCGCGAGCCCGAACCGCCATTTCAGCTTGGTCATACGGCCTGCACCTCCTACTTTGTGAAGACGCTTAGTCTGAGAACCGCAGAATGTCGAATGCCCAATGACGAAGTACAGAATTACCGACACGGCAACCGCGGTTCTCATGCCGGTATGTCCGGTCCCAGCCGGGGGCCCTGCTGAACCCTGAACCCTGAACCCTGAACCCTGAACCCTGAACCCTGAACCCTGAACCCTGAACTCGAAACTCGCCTCCACGTGCGCTGCCTCGGTTCAGAACTCGACGGCAGTGATGCTGTTCCAGAGGTCGTTGTTGTTACCATAGCAGGTGATGCGGAAATGTCGGGCGGTCTGGGCGGGTTCGAGGGGATAGGATTCCAGCTCCTCGGTCTTGCCGCTGGACTGACCCGCGTAAACCTCGGTCCAGGCCTGCCCGTCAGCTGAGACACTGAGCTTAAAACGGGTGCGCCGCTGGTCCCCGCTGTACCAGGCGATGCGCACCGCCGACAGCGCCTTGGCCGCGCCGAAGTCGAAGGCGACCCATTCTTCGCCGCCGCTGGCCGACCAGCGTGTCCGCGGGTCGCCATCGAGAACCTGTTGGGGCAGATTGCCATCGTCATGGCTGGCGGACACCGTCACGCCGCGGAAGGCCACTGTCTTGGATGGCACCTGCACGTTTTCCCGGATGGGGGCTGGCGTTGGCGGCAGAAAGCGCACCAGATACAGCGAGGTCGCGGCAGAACGGGGGTCCTTGACCGTGAGCCGGGCCGTACCGGGAAAGGCGAGCGCCGACTCCGTGACCACCTCGGCCCCCGCCGCCGCGCTGGCGGACAGCGTCGGCAGCGTCACCGTCTCGGCCGGGAGTTCAACACTATAGGAATAGACCCGCGCCGAGAACCCGGCCAGCGGAGTCCCGCCAAGGCTGAGCGCGGCGAGCGTCGGCGCGGCGGTCTCGGCAAGCTGCCAGGACGCTAACGGCGTCACCTCCGGACGCAGAACCGGTACCGCCTCGAAGCCATAGGCCGGGATAAAGAGCACGGCGATCGTGACGTCGGGCGCCGCGGCCAGATGGATGGCCAGCTTCTGCACCCCCTTGTTGGCCGTCTGAATGTCAGGGTTGGGGGAGCTCGGCAGGGGCGTCGCGTCCATGACCGCGAAGCGGGCCTCGGGGGGCGCCAGCAGGCGGACGTAACAACGCTTACCATAGCGCTCCAGGGTTGCCTCCCGCCCGGCCTCGCTGAGGGCGAAGGCCGTGCCCGCGCTCCCATGGGCGAACCACCAGAGGTCCTTGGCTTTGCTGCCCTGGACCTCATCCTGCACCAAAAAGGCGCGGCGGTGATCGAAGAGCCGATAGCCCCGGCGGACCGCGGTGGCGTGCTGTCGGTATGCGTGGGTCAGGTCCACCACCACGAAAGCGTCCCGCGGTGAGGACTCGGAACGGACGATGCTGGACTCGCCCTTGGGGTCCTGGCTGTACTTCTCTGCCGGATCGAAGACGAGGGTGTTGTGTCCTTCCTCCCGAATGCGGTAGAACTGCCAACTCGGCAGGTGGTGCTTATGGGCCTGGTACGTCTGGCCCTCGCTGCCCAGGTCGGTGAACCACATCTCCCCGAGGCCGTAAAAGACGAAGCTGCCCAGGTCCTGGTGCGCATGCGCGATCCCGTTCTTGCCACCCTTGATGCCGGCAAACAGCGCCTGCCGGTCAGTCCACGAGTTCCGCATGGAGGCGACTTCGGTCGTCCGGAAGACCTTGTCGAGAGCCACCTCCGGTGCGGCCAGCCCGGCGTCAAGGGGCCGGTAGTAGAGGAGGTTAAACAGCCCGCCGCCAGGGCGCTGTTCCTGGAAGCTCTGGTAGAGCGGCTGGTGGAAACGATCCGCCAGGAAGAACAGCGACCAGTGCTCGAACTGGCCGCCCCCGGAACCCGAATCGGCAAAGTTGTAGATGCCACCGAGCGGACTGACCAGGTACACCGGGAAATCGCCGGCGCGAGAGAACCCGGTCCCCTGCAGCGCCTTGACGAAGCCGAAGTCGGTGCCGAACGCCGTCTCGAGACCACGCAGATACGAGGCGAAATACTGCAGCGAGTAGCCCCAGTAACCCAGGCCCTCCCACCAGGCGCCGTCGGGCTCGAAGTGGCGGACCGGAATCTGCATGTACGCATAGGCCTGGTTCAAGATCACGCTGCCGACCTCGGGCAGCTCGTCGAGTACCGCCATGGCCGCGATGGCGGTGCCGCCGTTACAGACGAAGTTCCAGTTGTTCTCGACCTCCCGCCAACCCTGCATGCCCTCGCCTTCGAGTCCCATGTAAGCGGCGTAGGAGAGGCGTAGGCCGTGCTGCCAGAGCCCCTCGCGAAGCGTCTTCCGCTGCGCCTCGGTGAGGCCGTTGTAGAACCAGTCATAGCCAATGCCGATAGCGTGCATCATCTCGGCCGTATCCAGGTAGTGGTCGGGGTTCCAGTCCTTGAACGCCACCACCGCGGCCATCTCCTGCCAGGACCGCTCAAGCCACTTCCGGTCCCCTTCCATACGGTAGAAGAAACCCCAGTGGTAGAGGCGGTTGCCGACGTCCCGCGAGACGGAGAGCAGGCGGCGGCCGTCCGGCAGGCGATGCGTCTGCACCGGCTTGGCGTACAGCGCTTCGGCGGTCTTGCGGGCGCTCTCGTACCAGGCCTTGCCACGCGCATCGCGGGTCACAAACTCCCGCAGCCGCGGCAACTCGTCGTCCAGTAGAATCAGGCGCGGATGCCCCGGCCTGAGCCTCGCCAGAAAGTCCGCCGGCAGCGGCTCCGGGAGGTACTTGGACGCGCCGGGCGACGGCCGGTACGGCGCTGGGTCGAAGCTGAACTCGAGCTCATCGAGGACCCACACCGACTCGTCCGTGGGCGTCTGCTCCCAGCCACTGGCCGTGAAACGCAGACTATCAATCTTGTTCCAGCCTGCCGGCGAGCGTGCCCTGCCGAAGGAGCGAAAGCGGAATTCCAGGCGCTTCCAGCCGGTCCAATCAACCGTGACCTTCTGCGAGTAGTACGACATGACCCCCGGTTCGCGCGTCGAGCCGATGATGAGCATGAAGGTGGCGTTGTTGGCCAGGCTGGAATGGAGCCAGAAGGACATGAGGTTGAAGGCGGACAGGTCGGTCGGCACCCGCAGACACTCGATCGCGGGGTTCACGGTGTGGCGGTCCCAGCGCAAGGCCCCTTGCCCTGCCTTCCTGGGCTCGGCGACGAGGGTCCCGCCGTGCCAGAATGCCGCATTCTCGCAGCCGAAGGCCTGTCGAGTCTCGTCCGTCCAGGCCTGCCTGGCGCGCTCAGCCGCCAGCGCGGGGGCCACCGGTTCGGCGCCCAAGCCGACGGCAGGAACGAACCCCAGACTCAGGCATAGTAGAGTTACTGCGCGGCTGATAGACCGTGCCATGGTGGACTCCTTGCACTGGGCCCAGGAAGCGGCCCTCATCCTGCCGACCCGGCGGACCAAGATAGGGCCATTCCGGGCAGCGTCTCCATGACCATAGCGCCGCGAACGCCACATCGCCTCTGGCTCTGCCGCCTGGCGCCAGCCAGCGCTCCCCTCACAGCCGGTGGTGCCGCGCATACTTCGCAGGCACCCGTTGGTTCCGCTCGAAGTAGTCCTTCACGCGCAGACGCATGCACTCGGAAACCCGC
>CAIZKT010000830.1:0-12808 GCA_903933565.1 uncultured Victivallales bacterium
CCTGCGTGGCCGCCGCGGCGCCGACGCAGCGGCGCCCTCCAACGCCCCTCGTCCGCTGCAGCTTTCGTGGGGCGGAAGGGGAAGCGCCTTGGGTCATACGAGGTTGCTGCAAGTCTCCTACAAGCAGGATCCCCAGCTGGTGCCGGACATGACAGCCAGAGAACCGCGGTGCCCCGGCAGGGGCTCTTTCTTGAAACCGCACTGCGGCCGCGCAGTGGCGCATTGAAAAGCGGGGTCTTTCGCGGTATTTTTCTCGGAGTCAAGGCATGCCATTCGCCTGCGAGTCAGGCACTGGCCGCGCTGGTGTGGCTCCGGCTCGGCCTGGGAGTTGTCCGAGAGTTTGGAGCCCGGTGCGTACAATCCGAGAGGTCAGACCAGGAGGCCGGTATGACAGCCCATCCCCGACGTCACTTCACCCTGATCGAACTGCTTGTGGTCATTGCGATCATCGCCATCCTGGCGGCCATGCTGCTGCCGGCGCTGGCCAAGGCCCGCGCCAGGGCACAGATGATTGCCTGTACGAACCACATGAAACAGATCACCCTGGCCCTGCACATGTATGCGAACGACTACGATGGCCTTTTCTGCTACCGGGCCTACAGCTACAACGTGGAGCCGACCGGTACGGATCACACGTGGTGGAACAGCCACTACTGGCAGTTGGCCAAGTACGTCGGCAATGACAAGCACTCCGTTCCCGGGGTCTCCGAGAATAAGTACTACCCCGTGTTCATGTGCCCGAATCGCACCGACGGCGTTGCCTACTGGCAGTCCGGGTGGACCGAGAACGTCCAGATTGCTTCTATCACCCAGCCGTCCAGGCGCATTCTCCTGGCGGAAGCCACCTATTGGCTCGACTCCTACTGGAGGGCGAACAGCTATCCGACCTTAGTCACGGGGGGCGAAAACGTCCGTCACCAAACCATCTTGATGCACCCCGGCGACATGCTGAACTATGGCTTCTCTGACGGTCACATAGAGGCGTCCCGGAAGGCCGGAATTACCTGGGGGCAGATGACGGGTGTCGCCGCGGACGAGGGACTCCGCCTGTACACGAACTGAGGCCCTGACCAGAGGCGGAGTAGGGTGTGCAGTGTCACACCGGGGAGTTTCTCGTGCAGAAAGAGACTTGTCGAGAGGAGTGGATCTCCTTGTGGCAGGCGCCACGGGTGACGCAGGAGATTGCCGCGGGAGCGATCTACGGTTGTCTCGACCCGGCCGCGCGGCAAGAGATGGCGGGAATACAGGATATCGCGGCGAAGGTGGTCGGGGCGCTCCAGCAGCCGAAGCCGCTGGACATCTGTATGCCGGTTCTCAACGCCGTGCTGGCGGCGCAGTACTACGAGGTGTTCGAGGCCTTGCAGTCGCCGCGGGAGATGGCGGTGTACGAGCCCTGCGTGGGGGCGTCCAACCCGGTTATCCTTGCCTGCGAAGCCTACAGCGGCGGCCGGGCCAGCTACCTCACGATCAATCTTAACCGCCCGTTGCGCGCCCAGCTGCAGAGCAAGATCGGCCACCTCAAGATGCCGATACGGATCATCGAGGATAACGCCCAGCGGGCCCTGGAGCACCTGCCACCCCAGAGTTTCGACCTCGCCTGCTTCCACCACGCGGTGAACGACATCCTGCAGACGGCGGTGTCAGAGCCGCGCGGGATGGACACCACGGCCGTTGATTGGTTTCCCCATGAACGGCAGATGATCGAATGGCTGGCTGAAGACGCGAACGCCGGACGTCTCGAGCAGCGTGGTCGGCCGGAACTGCTGCAGATTGTCGGCGCTGCCGTGCGGCTGGTACGGCCAGGTGGCTACCTACTCTTCGATCACTGGAACTGGTGCAGGTTCATCGGCGTCGACTGGTTCCCCTGGGACCTCTTCTACAACCTGATCCCCCTGACCCGCCGCTGGATCGCGGCCAGCGGTCTGCCCCTGGCCGAAGTGCGCTTGGAGGGCGTCGACCCGCAGTGGTTCATGATTCTGCAGGTTGAGTAAGGCGCCGGGGACGGGCCTTGACGTCCGACGTCGCGAGCAGATTCACGCCCCACTTGCCCCCTCAGGCCAGCGCGTAGACGCCGCGGTGAGGCGAGCGCACCAGGCCGAGCATCTGCGCCCGCGAGACGGCGTTGCGCGCCTGCGCCTCGGTGAAGCCGGTGCTCTGCGCGATGGCCGGAATCGCCAGCCCCGAGCGCTTGCCGTGCAGGGCCGCCAATAGCGTGGCCAGCATGGGTGAGGGCGGCGGCGGCGGCGGCGGCGGGCGTGCGGGAAGCGCCCGCGGCGAGCCCACTCGGGGGGCGCGAGTCGGCGCTGCGGCGCTGGAGGCGGCCCTCGGCGCGGCCTGGGGGTTGGCGTCGAGGTCATCCGCCTCGAGAGCCCGAATGGCGACTTCGAGGGCGGCAATCTCGCGCTCTCTCCTCATGCGCATCTTGATGTCCGCGTTGGTGAGTGCCCCGCCACGGGGAGCCGCGGCGGCGGCCTTCTGCGGCGGCTTTGCCTCCAGCGCGGCGGCAGCCTGGCGCGATCTCCGGGCTGGCTCCGCGGTCGGCGTCGGCTTGGCCCGGCGGCCCGGGCTGGCTGCCGCGGCTGTCGGCGGGGCGCTCGGCGCTGCTTTGGCGGCGCCCCGCTTCGTCGGGGTCTTGGGCTTGGGCGCCTTGGGCTTGGGCGCCTTGGGCAGGGCCGCGGCAGGAGCGGCTGTCGCGGGGGCATCGTCGAGGTCAATGCCGAAGACATTACCCAGGTCGGCGGTCGCCAGGGCGCGACCCGCCGCCTGCCCGGCCTTGGCCAGCAAGGCCTCCGAGCTGCCTCGCAGCGCTTTCGCAACCAGATCGTCGACGGAGACGCCTCGCAGTGTAAAGAACAGCTTCGGGTCGGCATCCAGCCTGACGCCAACCCCATAGAGCACCGCGGCGACGTGCTTGCACATGCTGGCCCAGTCCGGGCAGGTGCAGTCGAAGGTGATTTCGCTGGGGGCTGGGAACAACCCGCCGCCCTGCACCATGAACAGCTCTTTGAGCGCGTCGGGGAACTGCCCGCTCAGCAGGGCTTGCAGCGAATCGAGCCGACCGGTACAGGCGGCCCTGGCTTTGGCCCACTTGGCCGCGTTCAGCGCGGCGACGTTGATGGTGATCTCGTAAGGGGCTGGCCGTGAGCCCTGCACCAAGGCCTCGACCTTGCCGGGCTCGATGGCCAGGTGCAGCACCATGCCACCCCGCAGGTAGCTGCGGCCGCGCGGCAGCCGGTTCGAATAGTCCGAATAGCGCTCAAGGTTCTCATTCCACGCCTGTCCCCACCAGCTTGTCGCCAGGGCACGTCCGCTGGTCGCCACGGGCTGCAGCGTGCCGTGGGTCTTGGCCAACCGTGATTGCGAGCGCTTGGCCTTGTCCTGCTTTTCGCCTACGGGGGTGTACTTGTAGTCGTTCCAGAAGCCATATCGTGCCATGGCTGCCTCCTTGTGCGGTCAGAAGCTCTCAGGGTTGTGCCTCGCGCGGCCGCCAATGTAGCATCGCTGTGCTCATTCCGGTGTGAGTCGGAGCGAGACGAGCTGCAGCAGTTGCTCGTTATCCATCTCCGTGATCCAGCCCTCGCCGGCGCCGCCGATGACGCGCTCGGCCAGGCCACGCTTCTCTTCGAGCATCGTCGCGATACGCTCTTCCAGGGTGCCTCGAGTGACGAACTTGTGGACCAGCACATCCTTCCGTTGACCGATGCGAAAGGCGCGATCCGTAGCCTGGTTCTCCACCGCCGGATTCCACCAGCGGTCGAAATGCACCACGTGGTTGGCCCGGGTCAGGTTCAGGCCCACGCCACCGGCCTTGAGGGAGAGTACCATGTAGGGCACATAATCGCGCCCCTGGAACTGCTCCACCAAGGCGGTGCGCACCCGCGTCGGGGTGCCGCCGTGCAGCACCAGCCCCGGGCGACCAAACAGCGTCTCCAAAAAGCCGTGCAGCGCCTCGGTAATCTCGCGAAACTGGGTGAACACCAGCATGCGTTCGCGCTTCTCCAATACCACCTCGGCAATCTCCCGCAGGCGTGCGAACTTGCCGCTTTCCGCCTCCGCGTAGCCCTGCTGGCCCAGGTACTGATCTGGGTGGTTACAGACCTGTTTGAACTTCATCAACGCCGCCAGCACCACGCCTCGGCGCTGCATGCCGACCGCGGAGTCGAGTTGCTCGCGCAGTTCCATGACCAGCCGATCGTAGAGCAGCGCCTGCCGCCGCGAGAGTTCCGCGTAGGCCGTGAGCTCGACTTTGTCCGGCAGGTCGGCGATGATGGCCTTGTCGGTCTTCAAGCGGCGCAGCAGGAAGGGCGAGATCACCTGCCGTAACGGCGCATAGCCAGCCGGGTCGGCAGCCAGGCCTTTGCTGAAGAGCTTGAACTCCTGGGCCGAGCCGAGCAGGCCGCGGTTGAGGAAGTCGAACAGCGACCACAGGTCGGAAAGCTGGTTCTCTACCGGAGTGCCGGTCAGGACCAGCCGGTTATGGGCCGGCAGGGCTTTGACGGCGCGGGTCTGGGCGCTGCCGGGGTTCTTGATGGCCTGCGCCTCGTCCAGGATAACGTAGTCCCAGGGCAGTTCCCGCAGCCAGGCCCAGCGCGGCACCAGCGCGTAACTGGTCAGCGCCAGGTCCCACTGTCCCATCTCCTTCGTACTCAGCGCGGGAACCTTACCGTCGGCGCGCAGGCTCGGATGTGCATCGTAGACGCGCAGGGCGGGCAGAAAGCGGCCGATCTCGCGCTTCCAGTTGCCCAGGAGCGACGCCGGCAGCACCAGCAGGCTCGGCGCCGGACGCGCTTCCTTCCGGAGCCGGGACAGGAAGGCCAGGACCTGCACGGTCTTACCCAGGCCCATGTCGTCGGCGAGGCAGCCACCCAACCCCAGCGTATGCAGGAACCACAGCCAGTTAAGCCCGTGCTGCTGGTAGGGCCGCAACTCCGCCGCGAAACCAGCGCCGGGCGGGACGGCTTCGAGCCGGGCTGGGGAGCGCAGGCGGGTGGTGACGCCCAGCAGCCATTCGCCTTGGCTGATCTCGGGCGCCGTGTCCGCATCGCCACTGCCGCCCAGTCGCGTCGGATCGAGCGACAGCCGCAGCGCGTCACGCAACGACAGGCCGGCCTCGAGCAAGCCGCGCACCCGTTCGTACTCGGCCAACGTCCGGCGCAACTTCTCCGCGTCGACCGTCACCCACTTACCCTTGATCAGCGCCAGGCCCTCAGTGGCCTCCAGCAGCGCCTGGAGTTCCTCCGGGGAAACCGCCTCGCCGTCCAACGCTAAACCGACGTCAAACGCCAGCAGCGCTTTCTGCCCGAGCCCGGCCGGGCGTTGCTCGCCGGCCCGCACCTGGACGCGCACCGTCGGGGCCCTGGCCCGCCACCAGTTCGGGATCCGACAGAGAACCCCTTCCTCTTCGTAGAGCGGCACTTCCTTGAGGAAGGTGTGGGCCTCGGCGGGGCTCCAGGCCAAGGGATGAAACAGCTCGCCGGAGTCGACCAACCGAGCCACCAGGGCGCTGCGCCGGCCCGCCGCGTAGACCGTCGCCAGGAGCTGCAGCAACCGGGTGGAGTCTCCGGCGAACTCCTGCACCGCGTGCTTCAGGGGCAGGTGCCGGGCCTTGCCGCGCTCATCGATCCGGGTCGCATAGGTCGCCAGGAAGGCGAAGGGGGATGAACCCGTACGGTTCTCGACCAGGTGAAAGTAGACGCGGCCCGGCAGATGCAGTTCGGGGTCGAACTGCCGCAGGTAGTCGGCCACGGTGCCGACGTAGGCGGCCAACCCGAGCGTGAAAGCCTCCCGCAGACGCTCCCACACCGCGCTCGCTAAGTCCGCGTTAAGGTGCTCGGCGCCAGGCATCAGCGGCGCGGCGCTCAGGATGGCGGCCAGCTCGTCATCCGTGAGCTCTGGCCGCAGGTCGGCCCGGCGCCGTTCGAGTTCCTCCGTGCGCCGGACCTGATCCGCAAAACGCCCGGCAAACCCACGCCAGAAGGACAACGACAGCGAGAGCGGGATGCCGGCCTTGGCAAAGGCCAGGCGCACCAGCCAGCCATCGCCCTGGCCATACTCGGCCAGGAGCTGCTCGTGCAGGGCCACCGCCTCGGGCGGTACAGCAGAGGTGGCGGGGGCCCACTCGAGGGCGAGCTCGCCTTCGGGCAGAATCACGGCGGTGAGTTCGCGCGCCGTCGGCGCTTCGGTAGGGGCAGTTTCCATGGTCTCTCTCATAGCCCCATCCGCGCCTCGGCGCTCGGCTCGTCGAGCTTGGGAAGGCGGTAATGGCGGCGCTCGAACCAGGCTCCGAGCAAGGCCGAACTGGCCACCACCAGCGGCAGGGACACGGCGAAACGGACCAGGGTGAAACGCCAGCCCAGGTAGGACGCCTCAAAAAGCGTCATCGGCACCCGGCAGATGGCGGCGCCCGCCAGGTACGCCAGGGTCACCCCGAGCCGGGCGCCCTTGGTGTGCAGGGCGTGAGCGATCGGGAAGGCCACGTGCAGCCCCCCCACGGCCGTGCCCGCCAGCAGTAACGCCCAGACGTAGGACACCCCGCCCGCCCCGTGCCCCAGGTGCTTCTCGACCGTGGCGCGCTTGACCCAGACATCGAACAGGCCGATCAAGATGAAGACGCAGGGCAGCACCCGCAACATATCCCATAGAAACGACAGAAAACTCGCCCCCATCAGCCGCCCCGGCGCCAACCCGACGGCCCAGGATACCCCCACAAACAGCAGGAAGGCCGCGGTCAGACCCATGGAGTAGCGGTGCTGCTTGAGGAAGATCATGGCAGTTCACCGAAAACGAAGCCGGTGACAATGGCGACCAGCAGCGCGATCCCGAGACTGACCAGGTTCCGTGCCAGGGCCAGGCGGGCGCCCAGGTAGGTACGCTCCAGCGGGAAGGTGGCGATGCCGACCATCATCAGGGTCGTGGAAAACGCCGACAGGACCATGTAAAGCGCCCCCTCCCGCAGCAGAATACCACACAACGGGAAGGCGATGAAACCGGGCATGACGGAGATCGAGCCAACCGCCGCTGCGCTGGCCGTAGCCGCCCACTTGTTCTCCCCTGCCAGGAGCCGCGTCAGCAGTGCCTCGGGCACCAGATATAGTGCCACCGCTACGCACACCAACATGAAGACGAAGGCCGGCGCCACCTTGAGGAACTGCCGCCCCGCCGCGCGCAGAGCCGCCGCCGTCCGCTCGGGGCTGGCCCACAGCGAGGCCAGCAGCAACAGCAGCGTCGCAGCATAGAGAATGACCACCAGAAACCCTCCTGTCACCACCGCGACGCCACGCCGTCGCCATTCACCCTCTCGCCCACGAGAAGCGGCACCGCGTCCGGAACGCGACAGAACCTAGCCCAGCCTGTGCTTCAAGACAACCGTGCCCTTGCATCGCTGCCTGCTGACGGTATCCTAGGCGCTGCCACAGCTGAGCCCTTCTACCCAGGCAGACCCTATGCAGCAGACCCGTAAGATGGCCTTCGGACGCTTCGACTACGCTGCGTTCATGAGTTTCCTCGCCTACGCGGCAGGCTCGGTTGTAGTGCCGGTAGTCCTGGTGCAGTTGGCGCGAGAACTCGGCTTCTCCCTGGAGACGGGCGGCCTGAGCGCGGGCGGGGCGCTGCATCTGGGACGAACCGTGCCGATGGTGCTGGCGATGCTGCTCTGCGGCTTTGCGGCAGGCCGTTGGGGCAAACGCCGCACCTTCGGCTGGTCCGTCGTGCTGATGGGCCTGGGCATGGGCCTCTGTGCGGCGGCGCCAGGGTACGGACTGCTGTTTCTGGCCTTGATGCTGGCCGGTACCGGCGAAGGCGTCATCGAGGGGCTGGCCACGCCGTTTGTGCAGGACCTGCATCCCGACCAACCCGGCCGGTATATCAACTTCGCGCACGGTTTTTGGTCGGTCGGCGTCCTGATTACGGTCTTGCTCTCCGGGGCTCTGCTTTCTCTCGGGGTTTCCTGGCGCCTTATCGTCGGTGCGATCGCCGCCTTGGCGCTGCTGCCCGCGGCTTTTCTGCTGTTGCCTTCGCGTTCCGGCCATGAGCTCCATCTGCCCCCGGAAAAGATCCCCTGGAGCACGGTTCTCAGCCTGGCGGTGAAGATCATGCGAATCCCGCGCTTCTGGACCTTCTTTGCGGCCATGTTCGTGGCGGGCGGTGGCGAATTCTGCCTGACCTTCTGGTGTGCGAGTTACATCCAGTTGAACTTCACCCCAGCGGCCTGGGCCGGCGGCGTCGGGACCGCCTTCTTCGCGGCGGGCATGGTGCTTGGCCGGACCGGTTGGGGCTATCTGCTCAAACAAGGGCAGTTGCGGCATCTCATCGTGTTCTCGGCCTTGGGCGGAGTCCTGGTGACCCTCGGCTTCCCCGTCCTGACGAATCTGTGGCTGTTCTTCGGCTTGCTGTTCCTCGCGGGGATCGCCACCGCCCCGTTCTGGCCCAGCGTGCAGAGCTACTGCGCCGACTGCCTGCCCGGAACTGACACGACCATGCTCTTCATCCTGCTCTCTTGCGCCGGCATTCCAGGCTGCGGCGTCTGTACCTGGCTGATGGGTTACGTCGGCAACCACAGCGGCGGCTTGAGCCGCGCCTTCTACCTTGTACCCGCCTGCTACCTCATCCTGGCGGCGCTGATCGCCTGGGACTGGCAGCGCTACGGCAGGCGAGCCCAGGCGGCCTGACGGGGCGACCCCGCTTTGCATAGGACTCGACCGCGATCTTCGCTCTGTCCGGCCGCAGCACCTGAGTAGTCAGCCCTAGTCACCCCCAAACGACGTAGTGGCGGATGGAGTAATACGATGCCCACCCAGGCCGATGGTATGACCGCCGCGTTGCGCACCGAGGGCAGGCTGCCGGCGGCGGCCGATCTTGACCGCAAGTCAACGGCCGAGATTGTCGAGCTCATCAACCGCGAGGACCAGACCGTCGCCGTGGCGGTCCAGCGGGTGCTTCCCGACCTGGTGCGGGCTGTGGACCGTATCGTCGCCGCCCTGCAGAGCGGCGGCCGACTGTTCTACGTCGGCGCCGGGACCAGCGGGCGCCTGGGCGTCCTCGACGCCGCAGAGTGCCCGCCGACCTATGGCATCCCGCCCGAGACGATTCAGGCTCTCATGGCGGGCGGCAAAGGCGCGGTATTCCGAGCCCGCGAGGGGGCAGAGGATAACGAGGTGCAGGGAGGCCGCGATCTCGTCCGTCGTGGGCTCACGGCTCGGGACGTGGTCTGCGCCGTCAGCAGCAGCGGCCGTACGCCCTACGCCATTGGGGCGCTTCGCCAAGCCCGCGCGCTCGGCGCCGGCACCCTCGCGGTGTACTGCAACCCCGAGGCGCCCCTCGGCCTTTATGCCGACGTCAGCATCGTGCCTCAGACGGGTCCGGAAGTGGTCGCTGGCTCGACCCGCATGAAGGCGGGCACGGCGCAGAAGATGGTGCTGAACCTGCTCAGCACGGCCACCATGGTGCGGCTGGGGCGGGTCTCCGGCAATGCCATGTCGCACATGCGGGTGAGCTGCGGCAAGCTGCGCTACCGGGCTGAGCGCATCGTCATGGAGAAACTGGGGATCAGCCAGGCCGAGGCGGCGCAGCGGCTGGAGCAGGCGCAGTGGGACCTGGCACGGGCCTTGGGGGAGACGGCTGAGTGAGGCCTCGCCGCTCGCACCTCACTCTCAGCCCTGCCGTTCGCAGCGCACACGCTGGAATCCTCCTCGTCCGCGCCTGCACAGACCCCAGGGCGCAGGTCAGCGCAGCAGGTGGGTATTCGCCATGGAAATGCCGCTGAGCATGGCGCCGATGATGCCCAGGAAACCCTGATCGGCGCCACAGAGGAAGAGGTTCCCCAGCGTCGTGGCGCCGTCGCGGCGCTTGTCGGGCGAACCGTAGATGGCGCCGTTGAGGTGTCCCGTATAGCGCCAGATGGTGCGCGGCGTGAACAGGTCCCAATCCTGCACCGCGCCGGCCAGACCGGGGGCGCGCCGTTCCAGCATGGCGATCTGGCGCTCAACCACGGCCGCCTTGGCCGCGGCATAGTCCGTCGGCGCCAGGTTCATCCAGGCGGCATAGTCGGCCAGGTGGGTCAGGCGCACCTGCCTGTCGGCATAGCCGCCCTCACACCCGACATAGTTGCCGGGACAGCAGATCACGGCGCTGCGAAAATCCACCGGCGTCCGTGGGCGTTCGTAGTAGAAGGTCGGCGTCTCGCTGGCAAAGAGAACGCAGTCGTGGAGGCCGAGATCCCGCGGCGGGCGATCCAGAAAGAGCATCGTCTCGACGTAGGCAAGTTGGCCCAGCGCCACCGTGCCTGCCTCGGGCAGGCCAGGCTGGCAGAGCCCCAGGGTCTCCGCCCGCCCCGCACAGGAGAGCGCCGCGGTGGGCGTGAGATGGCTCCCGTCGTCCAGTTCAACTCCGGTCAGGCGCTGGCCGTCGTGCTCAAGCTGAAGCACCCCGCACCCCAGCCGCAATTCGCCACCTGACTCCCGGTAGCGCTTCAGGAGCAGATCGATGACCGGCTTCATGCCCCCACGCGGTCGGCTGAACCCTTCAAGAAAAATGCTCTGAAAAAGGATGCAGAACTGGTTGAACTCCATGTCGTGCTCGATCGCGTTGCCGTAGTACATCAGCGGCAGGAAGAGTAGGTCCTGCAACGCCGGATCGCGGATGAACTCGGGCAGCACCCGCCGGGTTGACTCGAGCTGGGCCCCGAGCGCGAAACTGTCGCGGGTACGAACCGTCTCGACCAGGCGTCGAAAACCGTCGATCTCGCGCGGAAACGCCGCCGCGATAGCCTGTTCCAGGTCGGCGATATCGTTGGTGAAGCCCAGGCGCAGCGACGCCAACTCGCTGCCGGAGTGGGTCTGTGGGCAGAGGTCGAAATCCTCACGCTTCAGGCGCAGTTGGCGCAGCAGTCGGTTCAAGGGCGCATGTTTGTCGCCAGGTTGAGCCAGGTTCGTGACCGCGTGCAGGCCGACGTCGAGCAACCGTCCCTGGCGGCGAAAGTAGGAGTTCAGTCCGCCGGGCAGCCGCTGGCGCTCGACCATGCAGACGCGCTTGCCGAAATGCGCCAGACGGATGCCGGCCGCCATCCCGGAGAGCCCAGCGCCGATGATCAGGACATCGTAGTCCACCGTGACACCTCTACCGTCCAGAATCCGTCGTGACCTTAACGGAGGCGCACTATACCACGCCCGCCGCAGTGTCACCGAGGGTCGGGCGCAGAGCGAGCAGGATGGTGTCGGAGGTCGCGGCGTCGTAGGGGCTCAGGTCCGCAGCCCCGGCGGCGAGGGCGACCTCGAGTCCGGCCAGGCGGGCGCTGGCGGCGAGGTCCTGGCAGCGGTACGGACGCAGAGGAACGCTGATGAGTGGGGCGGGGCGCGCCTCGCTGCCCTCCCAGGCCACGCGCAGGAGGTTGAAGCGCAGGAGGCCGTCGTCAAGGAAGTCGTAGAAGCGCAGGAAGGTCGCGTCATCATCGCGGTCCACGGAGACGATGCGTTCCTGGCGCGCCAGGATGCGGTCGTAGTTGAGGGTCTGGATCACGGCCAGTCCGCCGGGGGCCAGGAGGGCCGCGATGCCGGCGAAGGCGCGCTCCAGATCTGCGGGGTCGAGGAGATGCGGCAGGGTGTTGCCCAGGCAGAGGACGAGGCCGGCGGAGCGCGGCGGGTAGGGTTGGGGGAGGGCCTCCAGGCAGCCAGAGGAGAAGCGCACGTCGAGGCCGAGGCGGGCGGCGTTGGCGCGGGCCTGGGCCAGCATGTCATCGGCGAGGTCGAGTCCGGCCGCGGGAAAGCCGGCCGCCGCGAGGGCGCAGGCGAAGGCGCCGGTGCCGCAGCCCAAATCGATGCCGGTCGCCCGGACCGGGTCGAAGCGCTCGAGCAACCGGGCCACGAAGCGGCCTGCCTGCTGCCGGCGTGTCTCGAAGCCCACCATGCGGTCGTAGGAACTGGCGAGGGTGTTGTAGAAAGCCGCCGGCGAGCTGGGCGTCGCAGGGGTCGGGATGATGGCCGCAGGCGTGTCGGGAGTCATGTGCGGAAGCCTTGTTTGCTCATAGCGTCTCGGGCACGGCAACGCCACCGGCGACGCGGCAGGTATACGCATGGCAGATGGCCAAGGCGAGGGCGTCGGTGGCATCGTCCTTCAGATTGTCGACCTGAATGCGCAGCAATTGGGCCACGAGCAAGGCCACCTGCGGCTTGCTGGCGTTGCCAAAACCGCAGACGGACTGCTTGACCCGGCGCGGGGCGTATTCGTACATCGGAATCTGCAATTCGGCGAGGGCGGCGATGACGGCGCCGCGGGCCGAACCCAGCATCATGGCCGTGTGGACATTACGGCTGAAGAAGGCGCCTTCGATCACCGCCTCGTCCGGCGCGTAGGTCTTGACCAGTTCGCGGATGCCGCCGGCCAGCCGACGCAGGCACTCGCTGAGCGGCAATTTGGCGGTGGTCGTGATGACGCCACAGTCGACTGCGGTCATCCGGTTTCCCTGGCAATCGACGATGCCGAAACCGGTGGTACGGAGCGCCGTATCAATGCCGAGCAGACGGACCTCGCGAGTGGCGTCGAAAAGGACGCGCGCCGTCGGCGGCTTGGGCCGGGTGCCCCCGGTGACGAGGGCGGCCAGCGAGCGGAACTGCCGACTGCGTCGCATGGCGTGAGTCTCTCTGGCTGCGGTCAGGGGAGTTCGTTTCTAAGGCGACGGTCGCGTGTGCCCGCGGTGGCGGCCTCCGACGCTAGCAATGTACTGCCCGCAGGCGCCAAGGACCAACTCGGGCCTCTTGGCCGGGGCGCAGGTCAGTTCCGTAGGGGTTCGCTTGTCTGAGAACCGCAGAGGGTCGAG
>CAIZKT010000831.1:0-13613 GCA_903933565.1 uncultured Victivallales bacterium
GCGATGGACGGCACGGGCCTGGCCCTACAGTTCGGCGGTGATCTCGTCCAAGGCGTGGCCGAGCCGGTTTAGCGTCTTGTCGGTGAGGTGCGTGTAGATGAGGCACAGTTTCGCAACCCACATGCTGATGCGCGGCGTGAGTATCCGGGAGGTGCAGGAGTACCTCGGTCACAACAACGTCGAAACAACCATGATCTACACGCATGTCATGCGGGGGCTTGCCAGCACGGCGGTCAGTCCTCTGGACCAGTTGCTCGCCGATGGGGCGGGACTGCCGGGGAGACCGGCCTGAGCGCAGAGAAACTCACGGGGTTCGAGGACTACATCGTGCGCAACCAACTGGTGCAGGCCAAGTATGCGCGCTACCACCGGCTGTGGGCCGAGCGCTGGCTGGTGTTCGTCGGCCCCGCAGCCGAGCAAGACGCCGACTCGGTGCAGCGCCGGTACGTCTTCTCCACCAGCAACTGCGTCTACACGGGCATGGCCCTGGAGCGCTACGAGACGATCCTGGACGTTTGGCGGCGTGAAGGCAACTACGCCTGAGCCCCCTCAGAAGTTCGTCCGCGGCGGCAGCGCGTCGCAGATGAACAGCACGTAGGTGTCGTCCCAGCGCTGCCAATCCACGTGGCCATCGCACCAACCGTAGACGCTGCCCCGGTTGTGGCGGTTCACCACGTGATCGCGCGGAGTGCAGTCGATGTCGAAGAAGCCGTCATTGGTGGTTTCCGCCGTGCCGCAGCCTTCCTCGATCAGCAGCGGCGTGTCGGACGGGGCCGGGATCTCGGCGAGGGCGGCGGCGCGCGTATCCGAGTTGGCCCCGTAGCTGCACAAGCTCTTGGTCGTGTCATTGCCGCAGCGGTAGACCTCGCGGTTGCCGACATAGCCGTAGATCACGCCGCGCGTTACCTCGAAGTTACCCGCTTGCGGCACCGGGAAGGCGTCGTAGTAGACCCAGCCGCCGTCTCGGCCTGCGCCCCCGCCGCCATTGGTACAGTAGGGGAGGCGCTCTTCGTACTCCTGCGTGTACATCATGAATGCCTGGCAGAGTTGCCGCAGGTGGCCGACGCAGGTCGTCTGGCGCGCCTTCTCCCGCGCTTTGGCCAGGGCGGGCAGCAGCAGCCCCGCCAGGATGGCAATGATGGCGATGACGACCAGCAACTCGATCAGCGTGAAGCGTCGGCTCGGGGCTCTGGCTTGCATGGTCTCGACTCCTTCTCGAGGTCAGGCGCGTCGGCCGCCCCGGTCAGGGCGTGGGTCCAAAGTCCGCGGTGACCCGGCGCGTTCCGCCGAAGCTGACCGATTGGCGCCGTCCGGCCGCGTCCACCAGGATGAGTGCCTCGTCGCTGAAACTCTGAATCCGCAGACCGCAGGCCTGGTCCCCCGCGCTGACATTGCGGGCCAGCGGCGCCGCGCCGGGCTGGGCTGGATCCTGCAGTTCGATGAGGGCCACCGGGCGGCCCGAACGGTTCGTGGTGCTGAAGACGTACTTCACCTCGCACCAGCCCAGCCGCCGGGTGGGTGGGGCTGGGACCGCGGCCCGGGCTGGCTCGGGCGGCGCCGGACGGGGCGCCACCGGCGGCGGTGGCGGCTTGGGCTGGGCTGGCGCCGTCTTGGGCGGAACGCTCCGTGGCGGCTTTGCCGGACGCGCGGCTGGTGTCTCGATGGCGCTGGAGAGAAAGGGATTCCGCGCCAACGCGGCGCCGGGCGCGGCGTCCTGCAGGAAGGCAAACGCACCAGGGCCAAGCACGGTTGGCGATTCCACGATGCGACCGCTTCCCGGGGTGGAGTCGGTAGCCCGATCATGCAAAGCCCAGTCCGCCAGAAACAGGAGCAGCAGCACCGCGATCACCGCGCCGCAGACCTGCTCCCATTCGCGCCGCAGATATCTCGACACGTTTATCATGGGTAAGATTCCGGGCCCACTGAACCGCTGCCCTGCTCAGGCGCCATCGGCAGCCTCAGCCTTCTCGGCCGCTGGCGGCTTCATCCCAGGCGGGGCCCGCAGTGGCGCGGCATCGCCGCCGGGAAACGCAAAGAAACCGCTACAGGTAATGTCGAGCACCACTCGTCCGGGCCCCCCGTTCTCGGGGGTCCGAGTGCATTGTATCCGGGGTTCTTCGGCATAGATCTCGACGTGTTCGGGTGGCAGAAAGTTCCCGGCGACCGTCAACGCCAGGATGAAAGCATGCACATCGTCAATCTGCCCCGCCACATGCATCCTTACCGGCACCGCCAGCAGGTAGGGAAGCGGACTTCCCGCCTCAAGGTAGTACGCCACGATCGGCTGCATCGTGATGCGGGCCGCGGCCTGTTCGCCGCCATCGGTTCGGACCTTGACCTTGGGGTCGGTCAACACCTGCAGGCGATTCTCCCGCACCAGCTCAACCGCTCGTTCCAGCGTCCACACTTGCAGCAGCAACTGGTAGGTGTAGGGGAACGAGCTGTCTTCGGCCAGGTGGAGGAGTTCAGGGGCCAGCAGGATGCCGTCGCTCGCCAGCCGCTTCTGCAAGCCGTTGAAGGCCTCGCGGAAATCGATGTTGGAGGCCTTGCGGATGAAGACGTCGGCGGTCTTGAAGTCGTCCTTCTCTTGCAGGCGCTGACGAAACATGGCCGTGGCGTGTTGCTGGACCTGCTCCGCGCGCAATTTGAGTCCGGGCTGACCGGCGCCATCGCCCTCCAGCACACGCGTTCGGCTGTCCAGGAGTTGCTGCAGCTTTTCCTGGTCGAGGGGCCAGCCTCGCCGCTGCAAGGCCTTGCGTTTTTCGGCCAGCAAGTCGAGGCCGTCACGCCTCTGCTGGCGCTGCGGCCGCACGACCACCAGCCAGGCGAGGGCAGCCAGGGCTGCCGCGACCAGCATGACCGCGGCCAGCAGACGCCGCCTGGGCATCGTTATCCGGTTCATCGGCTGGTCGGCCCTCCCGGGGTCACGGCGTCCGTTACATCGGGCGCCGCCAGGGTCAGACGCAGAGAAAACGGGTTGTAGAGCGCCCCTGGCTGGGTCTTGAGGTACTGGACCCAGGGCTCGAAGATGTCCTTCCGGTCGATGCGTTCGACCTCCAGCAGCAGGTCCACCTTCGCGTAGGGGCCGAGGAGGCGCAGCTTATCGATCATCTCGCGGGTTGCCTCCCAGCGCTGGTCGCGCTGGTGGGGGGTATAGCCGGCGGCCACCAGCGACGGCGTCCCCGCGGCCTGCCGCGCCAGTTGCCGGTACGGAAACTCCGGGGCTACGACCGTGGCGCCCACGACCGGACGCTGATCGCCGCCCGGAAAGAACGCCTGGGCGGTCGCGGCGGTTGGGGCGCGGGGATCGCCGGGTGCCGCGTTCTCCTTGTAGCTGCCTTCGTCGCCCAGGTAGACCAGCCAGTCCTTCTCGCCGCACACCGTGGCCAGTGCCTCCAGCGCCTCCACCAAACGCCTGCCGCGGTTACCCGCCTGCACCAGTGGCACGAGAGCGGCCTCGTAGCGGTCCATGCCCCGGCGCGCCCCCTCCAAGCGCGGGATGAGTTTCTCGCAGGCCTCCAATTCCACCATCTTGGCGCCGATGTCCGCCAGCTCGGCGCGCGCGTCGAGGTAAGCGCGCAGCAGCACCCCTGCCAGCAGGACGGTTGCCAAGGCGCAAGCCGCCACCAGGAAGCCGAAGCGCTTCTCGCGATGGGCTTGGTAGCGCACGTCCAGCGGAGTCAGGTCGATGGCTACCGGCGCCGCGCCGAGCGCCTGCAGCGCCAGCCCGAACGCGACCACCATCTCCGGCAGAGGCTGGCCGCTCTGCGGATCCTGGGGGCCAAAGACGTTCACCGGGCAGTGCAGCGCCTCACTGAGGTAAGGGGCAAGGCCCTTCAGTTTCGCCGCGCCGCCGCAGAGCCAGATGCCGCTCAGAGGGACCTCATTCAGCTCCTGGCGTTCCTGGGCGCGCCAGTGGGACACGGCGTCCTCAATCTCCGCCACTAACTTGCGGACGGCCTGCACCAGCGCCGACCGGGAAGACTCCTCCAGCAGGTCCAGCGCCGCCAGATGCGCTTCCGCGGCCGCCTCTTTGAGGTCCTCCCTGGCCATGACTGCCTTGACCAGTTTTTCGGCGCCGAACAGCAGGCTGCCTACGAACAGCGGTTGCTCGGCAGCCAGAATCACCGCGGTGGAGTTCTCTTGCCCGAGGTCCACCAGGAGGACCGGTTGCTGTCCCCCCAAAGCCTCCCGGTGCAGGTGCAGCAGGCTATTCACGGCCGCGATGCCGTTCATGGCCAGGTGCGGCACCGCCACGCCGGCCTGTTGCAGCGCAGTCATGCGCTCGCGGATCACCGACTCGCGGCAGATGCCGATCAGGACCGGATTACGGCGTCCGAAGCCGGCCGGCAACACATGGTAGTCGTGGATGAACTCTTCGTCGGAGAGACCGGCCAATTGCCGGGTTTCAAAGGCCACCATCTCGTCCAGGCCAGCCTCCCCTGTCCCCGCGGGGAAGTCGAGTAACTGGGTGGTGCTCAGGTACTGCGGCAGGCCGACCGCGGTGGGCAGGCCGGCACACTCCGTGCGTTGCAGCCAGTCGGCCGCCGCGGCATACAGATCCGCCTCGTTGAGAATGCCTTGGGCGCGCAGGCCCAGGCAGTTCTGGCGCACCATGACGGGTCGGCCGTCCCGCAGGCCCAGCACCACGCTCTTGAAGCAGGCTGACCCCAGGTCGAGCCCCAGCCCCAGTCTCTTGCCCCGCAACCCCATAGCTGCATCGCGCTCCTGAACTCGACCGGTTGACCGGTGTAGCGGTCCCGGGGAACCCTCAGTTGGCGGACCCGTCGTTCAGCGGCCACGCCGCGGGACGCTGTACCTGCTCGCGGAACTCCTTCGGCACCGCGTTGTCCAGCACTTCCCGGGTCACGCGCTCATCCCCGGGGGCAAACAGAATCTGGCCTTCGAAGAGTTCACGATCGAGACCGGGCTTGAGGACCAGTGCGCCGGCCGCCGAACGCATGCCGGCGACCTTGAACCCCGGCGGCACGCCGGGATTGCCCGCCGAGAGAATCCAGACCGCGCCGTCGGCCGCCGAGGTGAACACCGGCGCGAGCGCCTCATCGCGGCCCCGGCGCAGCCAGCCAATGCAGCGCACCTGCCGGCTGAGACTTGCCGCCAGCCAGGCCCGCCCCGCCTGCAGCCGATTCACGATTGGCCCCACTTCAGGCAGCGTCTTCAGCACGGCCACGACTTGCCGAGCCGCCGTGATCGTCTTGGGGTGACGCGGGTTCATCCACGGGACCTCGGTGTCGATATCCCGTACCGCGGCGGCCATGGCCAGGCTCTCAGGAATGCTGTCGGCATAGTGTTCCGCCAGCAGATGCACCAGGCGCTTCAGCAACCAGGCGCGCGGCACCGGTTCGATACCGGGGTCACCCACGACCGACTGGATGCCGTGCAGCAGATGCACGTCAAGCTCCGGCGCTTCCGCCGCCTCGGCGACAAAGCCGTACAGGAACTTGCCCTGCGGCACGATGTTGTCCTGCGGCCTGGACTCCTGGTGGATCTCGTACAGACGGGTCGTGAAACCCGTCGGGAAAGCCTTGCTCGTGTGAATGAGAAAGGGCACCTGGTCCGCCGTCTCGCAGAAGTAGACCAGGCCCCAGTAGACCATGAACTCACCCTGTGCGTCCGTCTCCTTCTTGCTCATCAAGGGCTTGGGGTGGTAGAGCAGCGTCCACCCTTCGCTGCCGACGGGCCGGTAGGAGAGCACGTGCAGGCGCAGCGAGTCGTCCTTGGTCACGGCCAGCATGGGAACGCGCTGCCGCACCGCCTCGTTCAAGTCCAGCCAGGTCACGGCGGACTTGAGATCGGCTTCCCACACCGAACCGCGCACGGTCTCCGCGGCGAACAACGCTCGCAGGCGCTCTTCCGCCTCTGGTCCGGGCGGCAGTCGGGGCAAGTCGAAGGCCCGCAGCGCCTCGGCCTTGGTCCAGGCGTCGAGCTGGGTCAGGACGCGCCGGTAGGTGGCCGTCTCCGAGGCCTCGGGAAACTCCTTGGTGAACTGGGCGAGAAGCGTGCGGTACTGAACCAGATCCGGCAGCGCCTTACCGATCTGTTCGCGCAGCTCCTGCAGTCGCCCATCTTTCTGGCGCGCCTCACCCCGCCGCTGCTCGAACTCGCGCCGCCACCCCTCGACCTCGACGCCTACCGAGCTGAAGGCGTTCGCCGTCTCGGCGCCGACCGCCGCCGCCAGCGGCTTGGCGTCACGCAGAGCGGGCTCGATCTCCGCCAGCGCTTTCTCTTCGTCGACAAAGCTGGAGAACGGGTGCTGACGTTTTTCTTCAATGACTCGCCGGGCCAGCGCGGTCACGCGGCCCACATCACCCTCCGCCTCACCCCGGCGTCGGCGCCGCCACTCCTCCCACGCCGACTGCCAGGCGTTGACCGAGCGGTCGGCGGACTCGTCCTGGGCCACCTGTCGCGCCTGGGCCAGCAAAGCCTGTATCTGTTCCTCGCCCGCCTGGTAGCCATTCTCCCGGATCAGCGCCAACTGCGCCAGAAGGGCCTGGAACTGTCGGCCGACGTCGGCCTTCTTCAGCAGTGCTTCCTCGACCGCAGTGACCAGGCGCCGGACCTCGGCCGAGCCATAGAAACGCGAATCCTGGCTCTTCAGTGCCTCCAGACTGGCCTTCAGGCGGGCATAGTCCTTGCTGTCCAGCAGCGCGGTCATCTCGGTCAGTTGCGCGCGGCGGCGATTCTGGGTATTCGTCCGCCACAGGGCCAACCCTGCCGCGGCCATGGCGGTCAGGCACAGTGCCGTGAGCGCTAGCCCGACGAGGAGACGGCGGCGCCGCCGACGCGCCGCAATCTCCGCCAGCGCCGTGCGGACCGTCGTCTGGAGACTCTCGGGCATCTGCCGGCCCGTCTGCCGCAGTGCCTCCAGGCGCGAGCCGATTTCCGCCGCCGAGGCTTTGCCGGAGTGGAGCAAATCCTGCACTTCCGCCAACGCCTCCCGGAAGGACTCCTCGGCCAGCCGCTCGCCCTCCCAGCCCTCATGAGCAACGCGCGCCTCCGCCGCGGCGGCACTGAGGCGTGCATCTGCAACCAAGGCGGCCCCCGCACTCAGACGGTCCCAGTCCGCCAGGCCCGTCGCGACGGCCGCCCGGTCCTTTGCCGCCAACGCCGCCCGCAGCCGCTGCGCGATCTCGGTGCCCTGCAGCCTCGCGGCGGCCCGCTGTTCGGCGAAAAGCGCGCCCTTGCAGCGCTCCAGCACGTCGCCCGGCGCGGTGACCAGGCGTTGCTGGTGGGTGAGGTCCTCATAGAGTTCCCGCAGGCGCGGCAAGTTCTGCGCCGCCAGCGCCGCAGCGGCAGCCTCGATCAAGACGGGCAGTTGCGCCTCTTCGAGAGGCTTCAGGTTCTGTGGCCAACTGGGATTCTGCGGATCCTGCTCGCGCAGCCGACGGAGGACCCGGATGCTGCCGGGCTGGTCGCCCTGGTAGACCAGACGCCGGTACTCCTTGAGCAGCGGCGCCAAGCCCTCCTCGATGGCGCCCTCCTGGCGCAGGCGTTCCACAATCTCCATGGGAATCTGCGGAAACGCCGCCAACTTCAGGTCGGCCACCACATTGGCCCACTTACGCAGCTCGGCAAAACGCACCACCTCGACCAATTGCAGCAGCGACGGCGCGCCGGTCGCCTCATGCACGGCCTCGGAGCGCATGCCCCGGTCGAGATACTCGGCGCAGCGCTGCAGTCGCGTCACGATGTCCTGGCAGAGCTCCGCATACTGCTCGGCAAACTCCTCCACCACCGGATTGCGTTCGAGATCGTCGTTCTCAATGATCTCGACAATCTTCTGGATGAGCTGCTGTTCCGGGATCATGGACTCTTCCTGGAGGACGATGGCTTCATGCGTAGGCTAGGCGCGCCACGGTTGGCGACGGTCACAAAGGCCTCGGGCTCCCCGGCGCTCGGTCCCGCCGCGGTTCGGGCCGCTACGGCCGGGAGCGGCGTGCCCTCACGCGCGCAGGTCACCAGTTCGTTGATCTTGGGTTCAGGCAGGGCCGCGGTGAGATCAACCACCAAGGCGCGCGGATTGCGCCGAACTTCGCGCACGCTTTCCGTGTCCGGCACGCAGCAGCGCCAGATGCAGGTGGCCCCTGCCGGAAGCGAGGTGAAGTAGGTGTTGAAGGTGACCTCCCAGCGGCGCCGCACGGGGACCAGATTCAGGCCCTCGATGATGAGTGGCAGGACATCCATGCCGGGCTCGAAGAGAAGATAGGCGGGAATGCTGTTCTGGCTCAGGAAGTGCCAAGCCAGGACGCCGGCCCAGCCGGCGTCGCCGGTCACGGCCTCCCACTGCGCCGCATGGGTGGCGTTGCTTTCGCCGACCGGCACCGGTTTCGGCTCCAGGATCGCGTGTGGCGCCTCGTTCCAGGTCTCGCGGAAGAAGCCCGGCTGCGCCGCCACCCAGGCGGGGCCCGCAGCCGGGCACTCACCCTCCCGCAGTACAATATGATGCGCGATCTTGTTGGAACGCTGGGTGTGCTCCGCTTGCGCCGGAGCCACCCGCGAGAGAATGCTCGAATTGCGCCCGGCCATGGTCGGGCGGTAGTGGCTGATCGAAACCGGGTTGTCGGACTCGCGGACGTGATGCAGGGGGAAGAGTGCCTTGTAGGCGCTCAGCCCCTCCAGCAACTGGATCGTCTGCGGCGGCATGCCCCGCGTGTAGGCTACCGTGCAATACCCACGCGTTCCGGGACGCAGGCCGCGCTCCGCCGAGGTGTAGATGAGTTCCAGTGCCATTCCGCCCCATCCGCGGCCGCCAGCCACCCTGCCATCAGCGCGGCGGCCGCCGCCGTGCCGGCATGTCAAACCACAGATCGGTACCGGGGCAGCGCAGGCGATACCCCAGATAGGAAACCGGCACCTGCAAAGGCTTCTCCCGCCCCGGCAGCCGGACAAACACCACGTCCCCCGAAATCTTGTACTCGGTCGGGGTGATCTCGCGCGGCACCCGGCGCGCTGCTGGCAACGCGGGGATGAACCCTTTCTCATGGAAGAAGTAGAGCATCGGTACCGAGACCCATAACGACTTGACGTCGCGCGGCCGGATGCCGATCATCCCCGTCTCTGAGTTGAGTTCCGGGCTGTGTCCCAGGGCGCTGTTCGGCAGGTAGATGACCTCGCCGGAAAATGACTCCGCGGTGGACACCATCTCCGGACAGACGTCCTCTAGGAGGCTGCGCAACTGAAAGGACAGATTGCGCAGCATGTGCATGTCCAGCACGCAGGTGTTGAAACGCGAATCCCACTGCCAGGGCGTCTCTGACAGTTCCTCGTCCAGCAGCTCCCGCCAGACGTCGAACTTGCTCAGGACGATCACCAGCGTCTTCGCCGTCTTCGTCCCCGAGCGCATGCCGGAGTACTTCTTGATGCGGTTGATCATCTCGGTCAGGATGATCTCCTGGCGCTGCACCCGCGCCCCCTCCGCCAACTGCGGATCCGCGCTGTGCAACCGGGCCCGGAAACGCACATCCTTGGTCGGATCAAAGAGAAAGAAAATCGTCTCCGAATGCAGCAGGTGCTGCGTGGTCGGGTTGTCCACCGAATCCATCCCCGGCTCGAAATGCTCGCCCGCGTTGTCGTACAGCACCAGCGTCCGCGACATCTTGCCGCGAACCTCTTCATACTGCGGGTGGTGTTCCGAGGGGGTGACGGTGAACATGAAGGGCTTGGGCAGGTTGATCAGCATGCTGTCCAGCAGCACCTGGTTGTAGAGTTCGCCCTGCAATTCGGTCTTCTGCAAGGCCACCAGCTCGTCCGAGGAGGAGTTCAGGAAGATGGTTTCCTCGAAGTCATTGACGATCTGGTTGTTGACCGCGTCGGTGTCGGTGAAGTTGATGGCGAAGTTCTTGCTTAGGGTGTTGCGCAGGTCCCAGGTCATGCTGGTCAGAAAGTAGGACTTGCCGCTGGCCGTGGCCCCGACGATCGAGAGGAACAGCGGCGGCATCTCGCTGGCGGCCTGCGGAATCCGCAGGTGGCAGCGCGGGCAGGCCATGTCCGGGCAACTCATCCCCGCCGCATCCACGGCATTGCCCTCCGGCGTGAAGCGCGAGGGCAGGAAGCGCTGCTGGGCGTCCGCGCCCAGCACCGGGTCTCCCACCAGGCTCTGGTGTCGCGCGATGAAGAGGAACTCCTCCACGTCAAAGCGGTGCCAGCAGTGCGGGCAGACGATGCCGCGGCGACCGCTGCCAGCGCTGCGGGAGATCGTGGCCGCCGGGGCTTCGCTGCGCTCACTGCGGCGCGGGCGGGGCGGATTCGGCCTCGCCGGCGGCTCCTTGATCTCCACTACCTGCGGCCGCTCGGGCGTCGGCGCTGGGGCCGCCGGTGCCAAAGGGGCCCGCGGCGTCGTCTCCCCAGGCGCCGACGGTCCATCCAGCTCGTCCGCGCTCAGAGCGACCTCCACGTGAACCCGTCCAAACACCAGATCGAGCTTCCGATCGACCACCAACTGCGTCACCCGGCGCCGGTCCAGGTAAATCCCATTGGTGCTCCACTGGTCCTCGATCTGGACGGCGCCCTGGGGGGTCTGCGCCAGGACCGCGTGCAGACTGGAGATGGAGGGCTCCTGGAGAGTGATATCGCAATCCGCGGAACGGCCGATGCGGCAAGGAAAGGCCTCGATGCGGTACACTTCCGGAGCGCGATCCGCGTACCGGACTTTCAGGAAACACACCGTGGAGGAAGCGGACGCGCTCATGGCAACTCCAACGCTGTCACCGTGATCTGGCCCTGGCCGCACGTCGACCCGGCGCCGCCAACACCTGCCAGTGCCCGCCTCGCGGGGGTACATCAGGCCACCGCCACCAACAGTACCGCCACAGCGCTGCCGCGCAACCCTATTCCCAGGTCGGCTCCTGCGGAATGTCCACCGGCTGGATGCGCCAGATCCGCTCGGCGTATTCCCGCACCGAACGGTCGCTCGAGAAGGGGCCCATGCTGGCGATGTTATGCACCACCTTGCGGTGCCACACCCCCCGGTCTCGGAATACCTTACCCGCCTGTTCCTGCTGCGCGGCATACGAGGCGTAGTCGGCCAGCAGCATGAAGTGATCGCCACCCGCCAGCAGTGACTCCAGCAGCGGCCGAAAGACGCCGCGCTCGTTCGCCGAGAACAGGTCCCCGGCGATGGCGTCAAACACCGCCCCAAGCCGCGGATTGCGCTTCAGGTACTCGGCCGAGTGGTAGCCCGCCGCCCGCAGTGCATCCACCTCTTCGACGGTCATGCCGAAGATGAATATGTTGTCCGCCCCGACCGCATCGCGAATCTCGATGTTGGCGCCGTCCAGCGTCCCGATGGTCAACGCCCCGTTGAGGGCAAACTTCATATTGCCCGTACCGGAAGCCTCGGTACCTGCCAGCGAGATCTGCTCGCTGAGGTCGGCGGCAGGGATCAGGATCTCGGCCAGGGTGACCCGGTAATCCGGGATGAAGGCGACCCGCAGCCGGTCACGAGTCTTGGCATCAGCGTTCACCACCTCCGCCACGGCATTGATGAACTGGATGATCAGCTTCGCCATCCAGTAGCCGGGGGCCGCCTTGGCCGCGAAGATGCAGGCCCGCGGCGGCAGGTCAAGGCCGGGGTTGTCGCGCAGTTGCAGGTACAGGTCAACGAGGTGCAAGACGTTCAACAACTGTCGCTTGTACTCGTGCAGCCGTTTGGCCTGGACATCGAAGATCATCTCGACCGGCAGGACTACCCCAGTCGTGCTCTTGACCAGGGCCGCCAGGCGCTTCTTGTTGCTGATCTTGGCCTGTTCCACCTGGCTGAGGAACTCCGCGTCCTCGGCGTAGGGACGCAGGGCCCCAAGGCGATCCAGGTCGGTGACCCAGGTGTTGCCGATGCGTTTCGTGATCACCGCCGACAACTCGGGGTTGGCGGCCAGCAGCCAGCGGCGCGGCGTGATGCCGTTGGTGACGTTGGTAAACTTCTCCGGCCACAGTCGGGCAAACTCGGGAAACAGCCGTTCCGTCAGCAAACGACTGTGAATCGCCGCCACGCCGTTGACGGTGTGACTGCCGATCACGGCGACGTTGGCCATCCGTACCTGAGCCTGTGCCCCGTGCTCAAACAGCGAGACCTTCGCCAGGGTCGCGTAGTCCTTGCCGAGGCTCCGCTCGGCTTCCCGCATGAAGCGGCGGTCGATCTCCTCCAGAATCTCGAAGTGCCGCGGCACCGTTTCCTTCAGCAGCGCCGCAGGCCACTTCTCCAGCGCCTCGGGCATGAGCGTATGATTGGTGTAGGAGATGGTGCGGCTGACGATCGACCAGGCCGCGTCCCACTCCAGCCCCGCTTCATCCACGAAATAGCGCTGCAACTCGGTGATCGCCAGGGCCGGATGCGTATCGTTCAACTGAATCGCCACCTTGTCGGCAAAGGCCTCGAAGTCGTCGTGACGCTTGCGGTAGCGACGAATGATGTCGCGGATGCCGCAGCCCACCAGAAAGTACTCCTGTGCCAGGCGCAGACGCCGCCCTTTGTCGGTGGTGTCGACCGGGTACAGAACCCGCGAAATCGTCTCGCTGAGCACGCGGCGATGCAGAGCCTCCACGAAGTCGCCCTGATTGAAACGGTCCATGTCCAGCGGTTCTTCGGAACAGGCCCGGAACAGACGTAGCAGGTTCACCGTCCGGCCGCCATAGCCGACGATCGGCAGATCCCAGGGTTGGCCCTGCAAGAGCTGGTAGTCCACCCACCTGGGGTGATACTTGTGGTCCCCCCGTTCCTCATGCACGGTGCGGCCGAGAACCGGACACTCGACCCGGTGTTCCGGCCGTGGCATCAGCCAGGGATAGCCCTGTGACAGCCAGTCATCCGGCGTCTCCACCTGACGGCCCTTCTCAAAGCGCTGCCGGAACAGTCCCAGCTCGTAGCAGATGCCGTAGCCATAGGCCGGGTATCCCAGCGTGGCCAGCGATTCGAGGTAACAGGCCGCCAGACGCCCCAGGCCGCCGTTGCCCAGGGCCGGATCCGGCTCCAATGCCGCCAACTCGTCAAAATCACAGCCCAACCGCTGCAAGGCATCATGCACCAACTCGGTAATTCCCAGGTTGCCGACGCAGGCCTGCAACTGCCGTCCAACCAGGAACTCCATGCTGAAGTAGTAGACCCGCTTGACGTCCTCCCGCAGGTACGTCTGTTGCGTCGCGATCATGTGCTCCAGCACGCGGTCGCGTACCGCCAGCGCCAGGCACTCGAACTTGTCCTGCACCGTGGCGCTCTTCCAGTCTTTGCCGCGGGTGTAGCGCAGATGATGCATGAACGAGAGACGAAAGTTGTCCTCCCCGATGATCGCCTGGAAGCGGTCGAGGACGTTGTTCAATGCAGATCGCGGCATGGGCACTGCCTCGCTGTGCGAAAAACCGGCCAGAAAGCTCTCGGCGGACCCCCTCGGAGGGGTGATACACATGGGCGCATAATGTAGCGGTTCGACCGCCATCCGTCCAAGCCGCCGACGCACCTGAGGCGCAGGTCAGTTCCGTAGGTGGTGACACCTCAGGTCCTGGGGTTCAGGAAACGGCGAGACGGCGAGACGGGGAAACGGCGACTGGAGGAGACGGACAGGGAGACTGGCGGAGAGGAAAACAGGGTTCAGGGTCAGCCC
>CAIZKT010000832.1:0-3458 GCA_903933565.1 uncultured Victivallales bacterium
CCCGCAGGGCGGAAGCCGGAATCCCCCCACCCTAAGACCGCCTGAAGGCGGGACACCTAACCGAAGCGGCGGCGCGAGGGTCCAGGGTTCGTTCCGCCAAACCCACCCGTTACTCCCCGTCCAGCACCTGACGCACCTTGCGGGCCAGGTCGTCCCGGGAGAAGGGCTTGGACAGGAACTGCATCCCCTCGTTCAGCGCCCCACGGTGCGCCATCACCTCGGCGGTGTAGCCGGACATGAACAGGCACTTCAGCTTGGGGTACGCCTCGGCAAGGCGTCCGGCCAGGTCGGGTTCGTTCATGACGGGCATGATCACGTCGGTGAGGAGCAGATGGAGTGGGCCTGCATGTGCGCCAGCCAGGCGCAGGGCCTCTTCCGGGGTCTCCGCCGCCAACACGGTGTAGCCCAGGGCTTCGAGGAAAAGCCGTGACGTGACCCGGACGGACTTTTCATCCTCAGCGACCAGGATTGTCTCCGTGCCACGGGGCAATCCCACCGGGGCCACGGCAACCGATCCCGTCCCGGCCTCTCGGGTTGCTCGTGGCAGGTAGAGGCTGAACGTCGTCCCTTTGCCCACCTCGCTCCGGACCTCGATGTGCCCGGCGTTCTGCTTGACGATCCCGAACGCGCTGGCCAACCCCAGGCCCGCGCCTTTGGCCAGGTCCTGGGTGGTGAAGAACGGATCGAAGAGGCTTGCGACCCTCTGCGCGTCCATCCCGCAGCCGGTATCGCTGATGGTCAGTCTGATGTACTCACCGGGAGCCGCCTCCGCATGCTCAACACAGTAGGCCTGGTCAAGGGTGACGTTCGCCGTCTCGATCGCGACCTTGCCCACCCCGGCGATAGCGGCACGGGCGTTGGCGCAGAGGTTCTCCATGATCTGGGCGATCTGGGCGGGGTCGAGCTTGACTGGCCACAGGGCCGTGTCCGGCCTCCAGTCGAGGTCGATGTCCTCACCCAGCAGCTGACGCAGCAGCCCGAGCATGCCCGCCAAGACGCCGTTCAGGTCCAGTACCTTGGGCGCGATATGCTGTTTGCGGGCGAAGGCGAGGAGTTGGCGGGCGATGTCCGCTGAGTGTTGGGCTTCTTTGGCGATCTCGTCGAGGTAGCTGCGGACGGAGTGCTCTGGAGGCAGTTCGTCGCGGCACAACTCGACGTAGCTCATGATGCCCATGAGCTTATTGTTGAACGTGTGCGCCACGCCCCCCGCCAGCCGCCCCACCGACTCCAGCTTCTGGGCTTGAAGAAGCCGAGTTTCGAGCCTAGCCTTGTCGGCCTCTGCCTGCTTGCGTTCGGTGATGTCGCGGCAAGCAACGAGGATGAGCGACTGTCCTTTCCTGATCAGAGACCTGGCGCTGATTTCGACTGGAAAGACGGTTTCGTCCTTCTTGCGATGCAGGCGTAACGGGATGTTGAAGACCTGACCTGGTTTAGTCTGCGCCTCATGCGTGTGGCGAGCCGTCTCTTCGGGTTCCGCCGACAGGTCCGTGTTCTTCCTGGTGAGCAAGTCATCCCGCTCGTAGCCATAGAGCACCGTCGCCATGCTGTTGGCATCTACGATCTGGCCCGTCTCGCTGGCGAGCAGGAGCAGCGCGTCAGATGCCGATTCGAACAACACGCGATACTGGATGTCGCTCTCCCGTAACGCTTCCTCCGCCTGCTTGCGTTCGGTGATGTCACTCAGCGTGACGTAGGTTACCGGCACATCCTCGGCATCTTGCGTGGCGGTCGCCACCAGGTACACCCAGAACGGCGTGCCGTCACTCTTGCGCATCCGCAGTTCGCCCGCTTGCGGCCTACCGGTGTCGGAAACCTGCTTGCGCTGGAGGTAATAGAGGTCCTGATCCTCCTTGAGGACGAAGTGGGAGAGCGGCCGGTTGAGCAGTGTGCCGCGAGCCACGCCGAGCAGATTCGCGGCGGTGAGGTTGGCCTGCTGGATCAGCCCCGGCTCGCTGATGGTGATATAGCCCACCGGCGCCAGATCGTAGAGATCGAAGTAGAGCGCCCGCGCGGCTTCGATCTCCACCTGCGCCCGGCGCAGCTCATCATTCTGCATCTCCAGCTCGATCTGGTGTACGCGCAGTTCGTGGAGAGCGCGCCGCATATCCGCGGGCGACAGCGCGTCCAAGGATGACGCGGCGTCCTTCGGTGCCATCTTTTCGGCCCGTTGGCGCAGTTCGGCCGCGGGGCTGGGGCAGTCATTACGGCTCGACATGGGCACCCACTTGATCTCTTGGATCCGCCGCGGCCGTCGGCGGCAGCCAGCGTTCCAGGGCTTCGGCCAGCGCCTGCCGCGACACGGGCTTGGCGACATGGTCATTCATGCCCACCGCGAGGTAGTGCTCACGGTCGCCCTGCATGGCGTTGGCGGTCAGGGCGATGACGGGGATGCGGGGATTGAGGACGGCGGACTCGGGCTGGCGGAGACGGCGGGTGGCCTCGATCCCGCCCATTTCAGGCATCTGGATGTCCATCAACACCAGATCATAGGGCACGGATTCCAGGGCCTTGAGCGCTTCGGCGCCGTTGGCAACCGCGTCCGCGGACAGTCCCATCTTCTTCAGCATGCCGAGGACCACGAGCTGGTTGACGATGTTATCCTCCGCCACCAGGATCCGTGCTTGGCGGTCGGCGAAGCGGTTCACGGTCTCTGGGGCCGTGTGCCGCGTGACCATGGGCGCGGGCGTCGCCTCGTGACGCTCCTTTAGCACCAGGGAGAGCATGGCCCGCAGTTCCTCGTGCCGGAGCGGCTTGGTGGCATGGGCGGCGAAGCCGAGCTCCTGGAAGCGGCGGGTGTCGCCGTGCCTGCCCAGGGAGGTCAGCAGCACCATCCGGGTATCGGCCAGGCGCGGGTCGGCGCGGAGGGCTCGGCCCAGGGTCTCGCCGTCCATCCCCGGCATCTCCAGGTCGATCAGCGCCAGGCGGAAGGGGTCGTGCTGCGCCAGCGCTTGGGCAAGGGCCTGGAGCGCGCTGGGGCCGTCGGGTACGGCGACTGGGCGCAGGCCCCAGGCGGCCAGGCAGGTGGTCAGGAGCTCGCGAGCGGTGGCGCTATCGTCAACGAGCAAGGCGCGCACGCCCCGCAGGTCCGCGGCGGGACGGTCTGCCGCCGGGGCTTCCCCGGCCTGCCGACCCAGGCGCACGGTGAACCAGAACTCGGAGCCCTGGCCCTCGACACTCTCCACCCCGATCTGGCCGCCCATCAGTTCCACCAGTTGTTTCGCGATCGCCAGGCCGAGGCCGCTACCGCCGTACTGGCGGGTGATCGAGGCATCCACCTGGTTGAACTTGCCGAAGATCAGCTCGAACTTGTCGGCCGGCATGCCAATACCCGTATCGCGCACCGCGAAGCGCAGGAGGACGTCGCTCCCTGCCTCTTCTACCAGGGAGGCGCGGATCGCCACCTCGCCGGCAGAGGTGAACTTGACGGCGTTACCCGCCAGGTTGTTGAGGATCTGGCG
>CAIZKT010000833.1:0-2434 GCA_903933565.1 uncultured Victivallales bacterium
ACATAGTCGTGCAGGTACTTCGCCTCTTTGACATGTAGAAACATGGTGCTACTCCAACGGTTCGATTCGGTGCAGTTCCTTCTTCTGGCGGGCAAGTTCTCAGTCTTCCAGCAACGCCGTCAGATGGAGTTCACACCACTCTTGAATGAGCGCAGTCGCCTTCCTGCCCATTTGCCCCTTGATCTCGCCGGTTGCCACGTCAACGGTGATCTCCTGATCTTGGTACTTGGCATGGAAATGTGCCGGCATGTGGTCACGCCAGTACATGTAGATCACGATCCCGAAAAATCGGCAGATAATCGGCATGGCTTCATCCCTCCATCAGCATAACGACAAAGCTTAGCCGCGCGACGCAGGAACGGCGGCTGAAGCACCTTGTTGGGTGGCGCGATCTATCGGTATCCGCGGTTGGCGGGAGACAATTCTATGGCCGGAAGACCGTTGCCGCTTGCGAAAATCCTCGCATATGGCATGAAGATCATTATTGAACTTCTTCGCATGCTCCTCCCTGACACGACGCACTTCCTCAACAATGGGGTCTTGCCACATAGTCTATTCCTCCATCAATTCCAACGGTGTACAAATGATAGGTGGCTCATATCCGCACGCCCGACAAACCGCTTCTATCTTCGGCCTGACAGCAGCGTTTGCGATGTGTTTACAGTTCCAGGTCAACAGGTAGTCGATGCCGTGGACGGCGGCGACCGCGATATGAAGGGCATCGGTCTTCGCATTTTCCGGTATTGCGGCATCGGCAAGGAGCCGACCAGCCAACTGCTCAACGGCTCCAGACATGTCAAGTTCTGGGATACCCTCAATGACGGCAAGACGCCGCTTCGCCGCATCGGGATCTCCCCCGCCAGATTCCTGAACCACAATGTCTGAAATGAAAAGCTCGTAGCGCGGCCGCGCACTATCCCACCAACTTCTTGTCGCCTCCTGATTTGCCGCCATAACCAACTCAGGGCTTCTCCAAGCGGTGAGGTAGCTCGGGATCGTGGTCTCAATGTAAACAGAGGATTTCATTCTAGATGCCTTCTCGAGATTGCCCAACGACACGGCTCTGCGGTCGGCACTGCCGTCCGCAGCAGCCGATGGTTCGCCTTGTGTATCGCGCTCAGTGAACCGCGTGTAGTTCCTCCCGCACGACCCGTCGCAACACATGTTCCAGCGGTTCTTCCTGGCGACTCATGTACTCCTGGAGTGCCCGGTTGATCAGAGTCTGGTAGTTCCCGCCACCAGCCTGTTCCACCTGACTTCGGAACCACGCCAGAACCTCACGGTCAAGGCGAATCGTGATGCGTTCCTTCCCTGCGCCCGCCGGGAGCACCGCACCCCGACGTCCTCTGGTGAAATCATAGTTCGCTTTCATACTGTCCTACCTCGTGCCGGTTCGCCCGGCGAACTGAGATGATGCGGATGTTGTCGTCACGCCACGTGTAGACCACCACCAAGACACGGCCAAAGCAGTCCATGCCAATAGTCACAAGGCGTTCCTCGCTCTGCTCGTTGTCGTCCACGGTCAAGGCGCTGGGATCCTCGAACACGGCAAAGGTGTCCGCGAAACGAATGCCATGCTTGCTGGCATTCAGTTCGTCTTTCGCCTTGTCCCATTCAAATGACATAGGGTAGTATGTACGTCTGTATGCACTTAGTCAAGTGCCGTTGCCGTGTTTGCCGTTGGCGAACGTCTGGCTCAGCGCGGTACTCCCGCCGCTGGAGTCGGGTGTTAGGCTCTCCGGTCATCTCCTGCCCTCATCGACGCGGCGTGGTCACGATGAGCATGGCCTTGTTCGTGGCGGACTTGCCCTGCGTTGAGCTGACGTCGCATGTCGGGTACAGGAGTCTGTACGTGATCCCGGCGATCGTTACGGGGACCGACTTATCCCTCTTGAGTTCGACGGTCTGGGTGCCCTGCTTCGAACGGACCTCCGCCACGAGGCGGTCGTCGTTCCCCTGCTTGAGCGTGACCTCGAAAAGCGTTGGCCCGCCTTCCTCCTGAACTGGAAACTTGTGCCCGATCCCGGCCCAAGCCTGGAGGAATAGCTCCCCAGACTGTGGATTAGGCCCCGGACGGAGCGCAGACCACACCGCGCTATCGCTTGACTCCAGCGGACTCTGGGGAGCGGCTTCCGGCACGAACCGCAGCCGCACCGAATGCGGTTTGCTGCCGTCATGCACAGCGCATCCGCAGAACAGCAACCCGATCAGGACACCGAGTAGTTTTCGCATCACAGTTCCCCATTCCTTCTGGCGACTAACGAGTCAGAGATTGCGCGGTAACGAGTCAGAGATTGCGCGGTGTAACGAGTCAGAGATTGCGCGGTAACGAGTCAGAGATTGCGCGGTAACGAGTCAGAGATTGCGCGGTGTAGCGCCGCCGCGCAATCTGTGTTGAACTAAGCCCTTCGCGGGGCTTGGGGATTGCGCCCGA
>CAIZKT010000834.1:0-14414 GCA_903933565.1 uncultured Victivallales bacterium
ACCCTCATGAGACCTGGGAGAAGACGTCCTCGTCGGTGAGGAATCCTCGGGCCTCTGACAAGGGCATGATCCGCCTGCGTAGGCCATCGAACTGGCTCAGCCGAAGTTGGCGACGGAGAGCATCGCGGGCGATCGCGCTGCGATTCTGCCCTAACCTCCGGGACGCTTTCGTCAGCAGGTCGTTCAGATCGCCATCCAGTCGGATTGTCAAGGTTGCAGTCTTCATGTTAGACAATGTAAGACAGCGCTCGCCATCTGTCAACGGCGCGCCTAACGCGCGGCGATGCCGTACCGTTTAGCCGCTGGTTCTGCCTCCGCTTTCGCTGAATCGGCTCCGAAGTGTCGCGATTGAGGCTGCGACCGACGGCCCGGAGCAGGGCGGCGGCGAGCCGCTCTCACAGTACTCTCGCCAGATGAATAGCGTCAGGTTCCCCCCGTCCGGATTCGGCTCGACCGCGTAACGCGCATCGGCATGGTACGCCGCAACGATCCACGAGTACACGGGGATGACGTGGAAATGGACGGTGTGGCCGGGGTCATGCCCGAAGCGAGCGACGTACACTCTCTCCGCTCCGAGAGCGGCGCGGAGAATGCGGGTGGCTTGAGCCAACAGAGAACCGATCTCCCGCTGGGCCGCCTCCGTCAAGTCCGACAGTTCGACGGCGTTGGCCGCCTTCGCCCCAACCATCAGGTACCCAGGCACCGGACAGTTGACCCGCTGGTTGATCCGCCAGTGCGGGGTCTCATGGACGATCATCTCTTCTGGTGGGACGAATCTCATTTCTCTGTCCGGCCAATCACGATCTCTGCTGGATCTGGTATGAAGCGCCCCTTTGGGGCTGAATACCTCGGCCCATCCCTATTGCACAGGTCGCGTTATTTCGCCTCACCCTGCGGCTGTCTCGGCATAGCGGACAAGACATACCAGTTCAGCGCCGTCCCCTGATCGGTTCCCAGCTTGATGTCCGGATTCGTTAGAGCCTCCTTTGAGAAAACACCCAACGCCATCTTGGTCGCTTGGGCCTGTCGCGGAAAGGACACTTCCGCATTGCTGGTGACCGCCGCTCCGGGTTTCCAGTCAAACGGGTTCACGCCCGCCAGAGTCGCCATGGCGAGCACATTCAGGTCATCGTCCAGCAAGGCGGCTTTCACCACGGCCCGGTTCCCCTTGATGTAGATCGGCGCAACGCCATCATTCCTCATCTTGAATGATAGTCTCCCGCTGCTGCCGTTGGCCAGATCGTGCGGATAGGACGCCTCGGTCAGCTTGAACCAGTAGCCCATCTTGTTCTGCCATTCGTCAACCAGCGGGCCCTTCTCGGACAGAAACGTATCGGCATTCGTGCCGTTCCACTCGCCCAGGAGCTGGTAACTGTACCGCGACCCCTCGATCTGCCCCGGAAGCATGCCGTCCTGCCAGATTTCGCGCGTCCAACCCTGGCCTTTCTTTATCTGTTCATAGGGGAAAGACCACTCCGCAACGGCGGGACCCCGATTCAGGAAGGAAACGCAGGTCTGCCACCTTGGGCGGTGTTCGGAAGAATCCTCCCTTGCCCCAAACTGATAGGTGTCGCGCGCGTAGACGCCGTACCCTCCGGGAGACATGCCGGTGCCGCCTGAAATCGGCACGACTATATGGGTCTGGTCAAACCCCGCCCATTGATCGATGAACTGCCGCTTGATGGTGTCTCCAGGGTCATTCCCGCCCAGGCCGCCCAGATGCCATTCTCCCCAATTGCCGAAGGTCCTGCAATCGATGAACTCGATGGCGGGATCGCCGTTGTAGCGCTCGGTCAATGCGGTGACCAGTTGAGCCATTTTCTCGATGAAGACCGGATCATCCCACACGGGCACCTGGCAGTCCTTGGTTCCCGTCGCGACATAGTGGCGCGCTCCGGCGTCAACCACCCATAGCGGCATGGAGGCGTAGCTGTCCTTCGCGTTGACGCAAACCGGCATGATTCCGAAGGCAAAGCGCTTGCCCCTTTGCACACACTCGGCGCGCATGCTGTCGATGCGCTGCCAGTCAAAAGTATGGTCCGCGGTGTGAATGTCTTTCCAGTTAAACCTGGCATATCCCACGGATGCCTTTTCCCAGGCGCTGGGGCTGGCATTGGCGAACGAGGCATAGATGATCCAGCCCTTGCCCGGGTTCAGCAGATACGCCTTGCTCTCTTTCGGATAGACATGCACGAGGGCCACTCCGGTTGAGGGTTGCGCCAGACAGGCGGTGGCTGCCAACGCCACTAGGACTGGCGCAACCCGTCGTAGGCGAAGACGTGGTGTGGACATGCGAGATCCTCAGGCTCCTTCTCTGCAAACGCTACGGCTGTGCTGACCCGCGCCTCGCGGAGTCAGCACCAGCCGCTTGTTCGATCATCTTCTCCCGCAGGTACTCGGGTGCGAAATCCGCGTCGTTGTCCCAGGTGATCGTATGGAGGGTTGGCGACACGGTGAACCTGCGGAAGCGCTGCGGTGCTCGCAGCGGCTCGAACATCGGTCCCCACAGTGACTGCGCCAGATCGACCACCCCCGACTCACCCGTGCTGAACGTGACCTCGATTTTGTAGCTGTCCAGATGACGGGCTTGTGTGACTTCAACCATTGTACTACTCCAGAGGCGCGATCTTCTCTAGCGGCTGGTGTGCGCCTGCCAACTCCCAGTCGTGGCGGAGTTCTGGCTTGTGCTCGGCGTACCATTCCATTAGAGCCGTCAGGGCTCGCCGGGGAAAGCGACCTTTCACCACTCCCGTGTCAATCTCTACGGATACCCTCTATTCGCCGTACTCGGCATGGAAGTGCGGCGGGCGATGGTCGTCATAGAGCATGTAGATCACCATCCCGAGAAATCGACAAAGCTCCGGCATCGCGGGTTCCCTTTCTCCGGTTGTATCGAAACGCGTGTTCGGCGAATCCTTCTCGCGATGCGAGTCCTCGTAGAGCGTGTGAGTCGCTTCATTCCGCGGGGGTAGCCCGCGCGGCGGCCAGGCGTTGGCCGCGCAGACGCAGCAGGGTTCGCAGCAGGGGCTCCTGGAGGTTCTCGCGGCGGCGCAGCGCCAGGGCTTCCCGCACCAGGTCCGGGGGCGGCGGGAACTCCTCGGCCGGGATGCAGTTGGGCCGGGAGCGGGTCCACTCGTGGACGGTGGCACGAAGGCGTCCGGGGCCCAGGGCGGGGGAGACGTAGAACACGGGTCGGAGCAGCGAGGTGGCGGGTCCCAGCAGCCCTTCCCGGAGGGCGACGTCGTGCAGAGGAGTCCCCGGGTAGATACGCAGGCCGGCACTCAGATGGGCGATGTCATCCGCGGCGACATAGGCATCGATGAAGGCGAAGGTCTCGCGCAGGGTCTCCAGGGTCTCGCCGGGTCCCCCCAACAGGAAGAACCACTTGCAGGGCATACCGCTCTCGCGGATGCCTGCGGCGGCGCGCTGCAGGTCAGGCAGGCTGAAGTTCTTGCCCAAGTGGCGCAGCATCGCCGGGCTGGCGCTATCGGGAGTGCAGTCGAACTGCTGGAAGCCGGCCTCTTTCATGAGCAGCAGCAGCTCCCGCGTGACGTTGGCCGGATTCAGGCCCATGGTGCGCAGGGGGACCCGCAGGCCCCGGCGGATGAGTTCACGGCAGATGGCTTCCGCGTGTCCGGGAGGATCGTTGAAGATGCTGTCCACGAACTCGAACGGTAGCGGCCCGAGCTTGGCGGCCAGGCTCTCGATCTCGTCGACCACGGCGGCGGCGGAACGGCAGCGGAACGAGCGGCCTTCGATGTTCGGATAGGAACAGTAGGCGCAACGGTGCGTACAGCCTCGTTTCGTCTGGATGGGGCAGGCGCCGCGTTGCCGGTAGGCATCCCAGGTGATCAGCGTTCCCAGGCACACGGCCGGCGTGCCGTCCAGGGCAGCGGCCGCAGCGGGCATGATCGGACCGGCGACCTCGCCGCGCGTCACCACCCCGGGCACGGCGGCCGGGGAACGGCCCGACTCCAGAGCGCTCAGCAACTGAGGGAAGGCGACCTCGCCCTCGCCCACGACGCCATAGTCCGCGCCAGTTTCCTGCAAGATCTCGCGCGGCAGCAGGGTGAAACCGCTGCCACCGAGAATGATCGGAGCGGTACAGGCGCCGCGGATCAGGGGAATCAGGACGTCGCGGATGCGGTCGATGAAGAAGACGGGCGCATGCATGGCCACGTCGTCGACATTGCGGATGCTGACCCCGACAAAGTCGGGAGTCTGCCGCGCGATCATCTGCGTCAGTCCCGCTTCGCCCGCCGTCAGCAGGTCGCAGAATTCCACCCGGTAGCGCCCCGCGATGGCGGCCGCGACCAAGGCCAGGCCCAACGGGGGAACCGGGTAGGGGACGACGCACTCGTTGGCGTTGACTAGCAGGACGGTCTTCATGGGCTGGGTCGCGAGGCGGCCACGAAGGCCGCGATCGTCTCGATGCTGGACAACACATCGCGGGCGAGGTTCTGATCCGCGATGCGGGCGCCGTAACGACGCTGGATGGCGACGACCAACTCCACGGCATCGACGGAATCAAGCCCGAGGTCCTCGTTGCCGAACAGGGGGTCGGTATCAGACAGATCCTCCGGCTTCACATCCTCCAGCCGGAGTGCGTCGATGACCAGTTGCTTGATCTCGAGCTTAAGTTCTTCGTTCGCCATGGGTTGCGTTCTCCTGATCGTCTGAGCCTGCGGCGAGAGGTCGTGGAGGTATACGGCGGGAGCTCCGGCCAAGCCGCGACGGACCGCCGGCTCCAAGGCGCTGCGGGATGCAGCCCGTAGACGGCGGGAGCTCCGGCGCTACAGGGTTGCTGAAATCGCGCGCAGTTCGCGGAACAGCGTCTCTTCCTCGGCGGCGCGTTCACGGATCAGCTCAGCCAGTTCCCGGAGCCGCGGCGCGCCCAGGTCGCGGCTGCGTCCGATACGTGCCACGAACAGCGAGATGTCGCGCCAGCGGTCGCCGTTGAGCATCATCCGGGCGCTGACGTCGCGCAGCCCGTCGTGGCCGAGCAGATCGGCGGCCTCCTTGAGGAACGACGCATACAGGAAGCGCCCGCCGCCGCCGCCGGTACCGCGCTCCTCGAGGACCACGTGAACCATCATGACCTCATGGGAGAGGTGCTCTTCGTCGCGGGTAAGGGCGGGCCACTTGGTGACCTGATCGGCAAAATAGCGGATGCCCTTGATGCCGGCGAACGAGAAAGGCAGCTTGAGCATGTAGAAGGACGCCTGGCGGATGCCCTTGCGGATCATCGCGCGCTGGTCGAAGGCGGTAGGGATGGGGCCGTCGATGTAGAACATAAGCCCATGCGGGGAAAATGGGCCTTTGGCAAACCGGGCGGTGGTCAGAACCTCGGCCTCGAGTTCGGCAATCTGCGGGGCATACGAATCGCTGATCAGGTAGCGGCCATCGCGGTGGCCGACCACGATCACGTAGTGGGCGTTGAAGTGAGCCCGGGCATACTTGGGGATGTAGCGCATGTAGAAGAAGTCCACCTGCACCGCCACCGGAATGCCGCGCTCGAGGAGGGCATCGAGCTGGCGCCTGGCGTTGGTCGAACTCAGGAAGCGCTGCCGACGGAAATGCACCCCCGTGCGCTTCTCGACATTCGCCCGAATGCGTCCCGGTAAGCTGCGCAGCACGACGGTGGGAAAAGGCAGCATCGCCGTGTTGAAGTAGCCGAAGAAGATGGCTCCGGCGCCGCCGAAGACCATGGGCTCGGAGAGCTCCAGTCCGGCATGTCTAAGGAGCGCCGAGACGGTGCCCGACTCACAGTGGGCCGCCATGCGGTGCTCAAACTGGTCAAGCGTTTGCGTCATGGCTACCGCCGCGCTCCTCGGCCGCCGAGGTCACCACCACGAATGGACACCCGGTCGGCTGTTGCCGCAGCCGGTCCTGGCCGGCCTCGTCGATGATCTGGAATAGGTTGGCCACGGGGATATCGAAGATCTCGGCATAGCGCCGAACGGTCTCCAGGCGCAGCTTGGCGAAGCCGCCAGGAGTCAGGTGCGCCCGCAGACGGCGGCGACTGACACCGATGCGCGCGGCCAGATCGCCCTCACCCATGCTCAGCAGCGTGGCATAGTAGGCGATGATGCTGATCCGGCCTTGAAGCAGATCGGCGCGCAGGGTTGCCTCCAGGTGCCGCCGCTTGGTCAGGAAGTCATCGAAGTACTCCTTGACCATTACCGAACCGGTTTCGACCGGCCCATAGGAGCCGTCCTCTTTCTCGACGTAGACGACGAAGGTGCGGTCGCCGGGTATCTGCACCGCGCTCTGTTTCATCGCCGAAAATCCTCCTGCGCCGTCTCGCCGCCGTCTCGGCTACATCCATCTCAGGTGACGGTAGCGCCACACTGCCACCCCCATCGTCGCCGCCGCCAGGCAGATCAGACAGGCCAGTTCAGGCCAGATTTGGGCGACGCCGGCTCCCCGCAGGAAGATATCGAGGAATGCGGTCAAGCCCCAGTTGAGCGGGGAGAAGGCGGAGACGGCCCGCAGCGGTCCCGGCATCATGAACGGCGGAACCATGACGCCGCCCAGGGCGCTGGCGATAACCACCAGCGCCGAGCCGAAGATGGCGGCCTGGTCGGTGGTACGCACGAGGGTGCCGATCAGCATGCCGCTACCGGTGGCGGCGAGACCCGCGACCAGCGCCGCACAGGCCACGGCGCCAAGATGGGCCCCGAGGCCAAACGCCGGCGTGCCCAGCCGGGGCATGACGTACATCCCGATCAGCGCCATCGTGGCGAACTGACTCAGGCAGACGATCAGGTAGGCGGCCACCTTGGCGCCCAGCAGGGTAAAGGCCGGCACCGGCAGCATGCGCAGTCGGGTCAGGGTTCCCATCTGACGTTCTTTGACCAAGCCGCCGGCCAGCGGGATGACCACCATGAACATGGCAAACAGAGTCCAGGCCGGGACGTTCTGCTGCACCGAGGTCGGCAGTGGGGCCTGTGGTTCCCGCGGCGCGGTGGGCTCATCGAGGCCGACCAGATCCCCGGGATGCCAGTCGATCTGGGGCGCGACGGCCGGATCCTCGGCGAGCTCGGCCGCGGCGGCCTCCAGCCCGCCCCATTGGCGCCCGACCGCGCCGAGCAGTTCGCGGGTTTCGGTCGCCTGGGCCAGGCGCAGCAGACCGTTGAGCAGGGCCTTCCGGATGATCGGACGCACGGCCGGATCGAAGCTGATCTCCAGGCGCGTGGCGCTGGGCTTGGGGGTCTGCTCCGAGGCGCCGGAGAGGATCTCGGCGGACCTGGCCCGAACCGCGGCGGTGAACCCCTTGGGGATCACCAGACAGCCCTGAGACTTGCCTTCGCGCACCAGTTGGCGGGCGGTATCGGGCTGCAGGGGGACGCCCTGCCACTCGGTCTGGACCAGGAAGGCGCCACCCTCCCGCAGCAGCTCTCCCAGCTCCCGGGCGATGGGCTCACCGTCCTGATCGACCAGCAGCAGGGCGGTCGGTCGCCCATCCATGGTGCGAAAGGCGTCTTCCTGCACCAGCGTGACGATGACGGCCAGGGCGATCGGCAGGCAGAAGAGCATCACCAGCCCAGCCCGGTCGCGCCGAAGCAGCAGCGTCTCTTTGTGCAGACAGGCTAGGAATTTACGCATGGTCAGGCGTCCCTGAACTGTCGGCCGGTCAAACGCATGAAGACATCCTGGAGGGTGGCACAGCCCGGATGCTTGTCAACCAGTTCGGCGGGCGAGCCCGCGGCGATGATGCGCCCCTGGTCAATTACGGCGGCGCGGCCGCAGGTCCGCTCGATTTCTTCCATGTAATGCGTCGCATGGATGATGGTCGTGCCCTGGCGGTTGAGTTCGATCAGGAGTTCCAGGATGGCCTGGCGCGACTGGGCATCCACGCCGACGGTGGGCTCATCCAGGACCAGCAGTTGGGGCTGATGCAGGAGCCCGGCGGCCAGATTGGCGCGGCGTTTCATGCCGCCGGAGTAGGTCTGGATCGGGCGCTCGGCGGCATCGGCCAACCCGACCGCGGCCAGGCAGAGGTCCAGCCGTTCGCGCAGCTGACGACCGTGCATGCCGTAGAGGCGGCCAACGAAGTCCAGATTCTCGCGGGCGGTGAGGGTGGGATAGAGGGCCACATCCTGCGGCACCAAGCCCAGGCTCTGGCGAATGCTCGCGCCGCCGGTGGCATAGCTTAAACCCAGGCAACTCACCTCCCCGGAATCGGGCCGCAGCAGGCCGCAGAGGATGGAAATGGCCGTCGTCTTGCCTGCCCCGTTGGGCCCCAGCAGACCGAGGATCTCACCGCGCTGCACCGTCAGCGACAGGTGGTTCAACGCGGGTTCGGCGGCGCCCGGATAGGTCAGGCAGACGTCGCGAAAGATGGCAACAGGGGACTGCACGTCATGTAGCCTTCAGGCTCTCAGCGGGCTCGAAGTACTGCCGTCCGGTCTGCCGGTGGAGAGTCCGCAGACGCGCGGCGAGCCTCTGACGATCACACGGTTCCAGAGCGGTGGCGAGAGTGCTGGCACGGCCATAGAAATTGGGCAGGAGCCAGTCGAGGTCGGGTTCGGAAATGAGATCTTCCTGAACAAAGCGCAGGCAGGTGTTCAGTTGCACCGCCTGCTGCACGTCACTGGCATCGGCCAGGCTCAGTCCGGCCCCCATCGCGGCGGCCGTTGGCGCGGGGTCACCGTCTTCGGCAAGCGCTTGAACGAGTTCGTGGTAGTCCTCGGCGCCGGTGGCGACCGCCACGTAGTTCGCCAGTGCGGCGCGCATGGTGGTCAGCCCCACGCGCTGTGCCAGCGCCAGAGGGGCGACCCCCAGGAGCCCCGTGGCGGCGGCCTGGTCGGCCAGCGCCGGTGCCAGACCCAGGCGCACCAGGCGGACACATTCCGCGTGCGCCGGCAGCAGCAGACGGTTCACCGCAAAGGCCTGGCGATCGGTCTGTTCGATCACGTACACCCGGCTGGGTCGTAAGAGTTCGTGCAGGCGCTCCCGGTCGTGGCCCGTGACGGCCGACGGCCAGACCACTTCGACGATCCCGGTCAATTCCACGGGGAAGAAGAAGTGCGTCACCACGCAGCGGGGATGCAAGTGGCGTGGCAGGAAGGAGGATGTGGTCGAGAGCAGCAGCGGCTGACGCGGCGCCCAGACATCGGCCCAGGCCAACACCGCACGCTTCGCGGCCGCCTCTTCCTCGACCGCCTCGATCATGAGGTCGGGAACGTCCAGAGAGGCCAGGCTGGCGGGGGTGCCGAAGGTGACCGCCGCCGCGGCCCCCGCGGCGCTGCCTTCCCGCTGCCAACGCCGCAGGACTCGCTCGACCTGGGCCCGCAAGGCCTCCAGCCGACTGGGGTGCCGGGATACCCAGTGGACCTGATGGCCCTGGCGCAGCAGCCACAGCCCGAGGTCACGGCCCATCCGGCCGCTGCCAGCGATGAGAACACGGCTCATAGCGTAGGGGCGCTCGGCAAGATCAGCCGGGCCAAAGCGACGTGGGGCGGAGCGGGTTCGATGAAGGCGGCGGCGCGCTGCAGACTGCGGCCGGGGCCGGCCTCGATCACCTGCTCGATCCCCAGTTGATGCAGCGCTACCACCGCCCCACACCAGTCCACCGACGTCACCAGGTTCCGGGCGGTGTAGTCGATCAGTTCCGCCACCGTACAGAGCGGCCGCTGGTCCACGGTGGAGAAGACCGGGAGGGTCGGCGACGCCCACTCGCACTGCCCCAGGAAGCGGCGGAAAGGCTCGACCACACCCGGCAGCAGGCCGGCGTGATGATAGGGCAGGTCGGCGGTCAGCAACGCGACCTTGAATGCCCCCTGCCGCGTGGCGCCCGCACTGATCTCGCGCAGCTCGGCCAGCGGACCGGCCAGAGCGAAGGCGATGGCCGAGTTGCGGTTGACGATGGCCGTCGCGGTCGCGCCGACCCCGCAGACCAGCGCCTGCACGTCAGCTTCGTGAAAACCGACCACCACCAGCAGGGCATAGTCGCCGGGATGGCAGACGCGACACACCTCTTGACGGGCGCTCACTACCAGCTCCAGCGACTGCGGGTAACTCAGGCTCCCCGCCGCCACCAGCGCCGCATAGAGCCCCAGGCTGTGCCCCAGCACCAACCGGGGCCGTAAACCATGCTGAAAACCAATCTCGGCCGCGGCGCAGTTCAGCGCGTGAACCAGCAGTTCCTGCGCCGCCGCGGCGAGCCCGTGATCGGGGGTGAGCAGCGCCTGCAGCAGGTCTTCCTGCGCCGCCGCCGAGGCCAGCTCCAGGCGTGGCCGCGTCTGGCTGGCGTGCTGCACGTAGAAGGCGCGCTCCGTCTCCGACAGGCCAGCCCCAATTCCAGGAAACGCCAAGGCCTGTTGCACAGCCCCTATCCCCCGGCGTAGCGCAGGCAGAAGCCCGCCTGCATGAACTTGCTCACCTCGGTGACGAAACTGGCGATCCGTTAGCCCTTCCGGCACTGGTGTTCGCGCAGCAGGGTGTCGACGCAGATCAGAGCCATGGGCGGGCCGCAGTACCCGAGCGTGTCCAGCCGACTGTAGAAGGCCTCGGGGCGCAGGCCCAGCTGTTGGCATTCGTCCATGATCGTCTCGGCAATGTGACGGGTCGGCAGGTTGAGCTGAAAATGGCGAATCGTCTCCGCACCGATGTTCCCCGCCGTCAGCATCCGCCGCAACCCCTGGACGAAGACGGAGCCGTCCTTTTCGGCAAAGGTCTCCGAGGCCAGCGCATTGCGGAACTGCTGCCGCAGATGATGGCGGGCCTCGGCATACTCCTGGGCCGGGTTCATCCAGTAGGCTGGCCGCTGGTTGAACATCAGCGACGGCTTGACCCCAGCCAGGGACTCGAGGTGAACCAGCTCGACCTCGAAGCCCCGGCTACGGGCGGCGTCCGTGCTCAGCACCAGCGCGCCGGCCCCGTCGCAGAGGAACCAGCGCAGAAACAGCGACTCTTTGTCCAGTTTGGCCTGGTTGTAGTACTCGGCCCGTAGTTCACTCGACGCCATGCTGGCCGAGGCAACCACAGCGGTGTGATACTGCCCCCCGGCGCGCAGCAGGCTCCAGGCCAGGTAGAGCGCCTTGTAGGCCGAGGTGCAGTTGGCGTGGATCGCGAACTCGGTGCAGAAGGGGATGCCCAAGGCTTCCTGCAGGCGTGCCGACGGCGTCGGCATCTGGTCCATGTGGGCGGCGCCGTAACACAACAGGTCGACCTCACGGGGGGCGACTCCGGCTTCTGTGAGCGCGGCGGTCGCCGCCTTCGTCGCCATGGTGATGTTGTCTTCGGTGAACTCGCGAGTCACGGGGTCGATGGCGTAATGCACGCTCTCGATGCCCAGCAACTCCCGCATCACCGGCTTGCTCGTGGCCAGCCAGCGCCGCAGGTGCGCCGGGGCATCCGGCAGGTCCCCGAGCACCTGCTCCGCCTGTTCCCACGGAATCGGCTGGCCGGGCAGGAACTTCCCGGCGCCGGCAAGGTAGACTTTCGGGTGGACATCCATTCAGGTGAACTCAGGCCTCGCGGCCTTCGCCTCGGGTGGCCTGGAGAAGACCGCACAGCCGTTGTGGCCGCCGAAGCCAAAGGAGTTACAGAGCACATGGGTCAGGCTGGCCGCCCGCGCCGTGTGGGGCACGTAGTCGAGGTCGAGGCCCTCGCCGGGCTGGTCGAGATTGACGGTAGGTGGAATGAGGCCATGGGCGATGGCCTGGCAGCAAATGACCGCTTCCACGGCGGCCGCGGCGGACAGGCAATGCCCCGTCATCGACTTGGTCGAGGAGATGGGAAGGCGCGGGGCCCAGGCTCCGAAAACCTGCTTGATGGCCTGGGTTTCATACAGATCGTTGAGCACGGTGGCGGTTCCGTGGGCGTTGATGTAGGAGATGTCCTCCGGCTGCCGCCCGGCCAGGGCAAGCGCCCGGCTCATGGTCACGGCCATCCCCACGCCATCGCGTTTCGGCGATAGGATGTTGTACGCCTCCGAGGTCACGGCCGGCTCCCACAGCAGCGCCAGCGCTGGCGCCGCGCGAGCCTGGGCATGCGCCAGCGACTCCAGCACCAGTACCCCGGCGCCCTCGGCAATCACAAAGCCGCAGCGGCGCGCTTCGAAGGGTCGGGAAGCCTGCCCCGCATCGCCCTCCCATTCGGCCAGGGTCATGAGCGCGGAGAAACCGTCCACATACGAGCGGTTCAGGGTGGACTCGGTGCCGCCCGCGATCACCAGATCGCAGACTCCGGCCTGAATAAGCAGGTACGCCGCATGCAAGGCATAGACTCCCGACGCACAGGCGGTGCTGACCGTAAAGGCCGGCCCGGTGAACCCGCCATCCAGGCTGATCCAGGCCGCCGGGGCATTGGCCATGCCCTGCAGCACTAGCGTGTCTTCGCGCCCCGGCTCGGGCACACTGGCACTGCCCGTGTAGCCGATGACCACGCCGACGCGGGAGAGATCGGGCGGGCTTGCTGACAGGCCGCTGGCGGCACGGGCTTCCCGCGCTGCCAACACGGCCATCTTGGTGGCCCGGCTCATCAGGCTGGCCGCACGGGGCTTGAGACTGCCTGCAAACAGGGCTTCCGCTGCCAGCGGCAACTCGACCCCGAAGGGCGTGCGCATCCCTTCCGGATTGAAGCGCTGAAAGCGCCCGGCCACCCGGCGGCCGGCCACGAGGCCCTGCCACGACGTGGGCAGATCGAGTCCCAGGCCGGTCAGCAGTCCCAGGCCCGTCACCGCTACGGGCGGATGCACCGCGCCCTGCCCCAGGTTGCCGTTACGTTCACTCACCGGGCGCTATCCCTCCGCTGGCCAGACTCACGCCGTGGCCCGGCGGCCGGCCAGATGACCGGCCATCATACTCTGCAAGAAGCCACCCATCCGGTCCGTCCAAGCCCCGGCCAGGTGCAGGTTCGGCAGCGGCGAACGCGCCGCCCGCAAGACGTCCCGATGCCGTCCACACTCGGGTTCAAACCCCATGATGGCGCCCTCAGGCGAGCCCGTATAGCGTTGCAGCGTCACCGGCGTCGCGAGGTCCTGGCATTGCACATGCGCCGCCAGGCCGGGGATGACGGCCTCCAACTGCCCCATGATCGCCCCCCGGACACGCTCTTTCTCATGCTGGTAGTCGCCCGGCGCCAGGCGGTTCCACCAGGCGCCGCTGGTGCCTACCACCACACTCAACGTGTGCCGACGGGCAAGCGGGGCTTCAGGTTCGCTGAGACCCGGCGCCGTGATCGAGAAGCCCCCCGCGAACTCCCCGCGGCGCTGTTTCCGCAGGCACTGGTCGAGCTGGGCGTCGGGAAAATGTACGGTGAGGTGATCCTGAATCCCGAGCGCCTGGGGTGTACAATCCAAGCCCAGGTTGAGGCTGAGGACCGACAACGAGGGGCGGAGCGCGTTCACGGCGCGGCGCGCGGCGGCAGGCACGCACTCGGGCGGGAGCAGGTCCCGGTACAAGGTCGGCAGGTTGATGGCGGACACGACCGCATCGCCATGCACCTCCTCGCCGTCGGCCAACGTTACCCCAACCGCCCTGCCATTCTGCACCCGCACGGCCCGGACCGTCCCCCGCCGGACCTCCCCGCCGAGAGCCTCCAGGCGCCGCACCAGCGCCTCGGTCAGCGTCTGCCCACCCCCCGCAATCGAGTACATGCCCTCCGTCAACAGAAGATAGGCCATCAGGATGTAGTTGACCGCCGGAAACTCGGCCATGGGCTGGCCCAAAAACACCGCTGGCTGATAGAGCAAAGCGGCGAGGCTCGCATCAGACACGAAGCGCCCCAGGTAGCTCTCCGCGGACTGGTATGACTGCCGCAGGAAAGTCGGCAACCTGGGCAAAAACCGCGGCAGAGCAGCCAGGGTGCGCACCCGCACATCAAACAACGGCGCGTAGGCGGCCCCGGCCGCCAGCAGCTCCCGGCGCAGGCGCTGCAGACCCTTTGTCTGTCCGGGAAAGGCGTCGGCCAACGAGGTAAAAAAACCGTCGGCAGTGTTCGGCAGCCGAAACTCCCGCTCGCCCAGGATCACCCGCGAACCCGTCGCCAGCCGGATGAAGCGAATCCCTTCCAGACCAAGCTCATCGGCCAGCCAGCGGAATGACTGTCCCGGCCCGCCGGCAGGAACCACGTGCAGAGCCACATCGAAAAGGTGACCCCCACGGCGATAGGCGACCGCGAAGCCGCCAGCATGCGGTTCCTTCTCGATCACGGTTACCCGCCCGCCGCGCGCCGCCGCGGTCACCGCCGCCGTCAGCCCACCCAGTCCCCCACCGATGATAAGCACGGATCCGGTCATACGTATTGCCGCGCCGTTACCACTCAGGTGCATTTCCCTGCCCCAACGGGGCCGCGGCTCCGAGCCCAGGGTTGCGGCCATGGTGCTGCTTGTATGAGACTTGCAGCAACCTCGTAGGACACCAGGCGCTTCCCATTCCGCCCTTCGTCCGCCGCGGCGCACGAGG
>CAIZKT010000835.1:0-15258 GCA_903933565.1 uncultured Victivallales bacterium
TCGACAGGCTCACGGTCTGCGACAGGGCCGCCCTCCAGGCGATCCGGCGCGTCCCGGCCGGATCGGAAGGGGAACCGCGTCGGCAAGTCTCCTTCTGGTATGTCCGGCCACAGCCGGAGGCACTGCTGAACCCTGAACTCCGGGACCTGAGGTGTCACCACCTACGGAACTGACCTGCGCCCCCCAACGGCATCCCGGCGGTTGCCGTAGGCTGATTCCCGGTCTACGTTGCTGAACATGAATGGCACGGCGGACAAAGACCGCACTCCGGGCGACCACTGGTGGCGGGCGGCTCTGCGGCTGGCGTCGGCTGCCTGCTACGCCGTGGATGTACGCCTGAGCCGGTTTGTGCAGCAGTGGCGCGATGGCCGTGCGGCCTATGAACTGCGTGGCCAATGCACCCACTGCGGCGCCTGTTGCGTCACCCCGACGGTGGCCTTGCCGGTAGTGATGTACCGTATTCCCACCATCCGTCGCCTGGTCAACGCCTGGCATCGGCACGTCAACCTGTTTGAACTGCTCGAGGACAACCGGCGCGAGCACCTGCTGGTCTTCCGCTGCCCACACCATGACCCCCATCTCCAGCGCTGTCGTTGTTACCGGAGTCGGCCTGGGATGTGCCGTGATTACCCCCAGAGCCTGGTGCTGTCCGCCAACCCCGAGTTCTTCGAGTCGTGTGGTTACTATGCCCACTATCGCAACGCCGAAGCGATGCGGGAGGCCCTGGCCGACCTGGACCTGCCGCCCGACAAACGGGCGGAGTTAGAGAAACGCCTGCACCTGCAGGAATGAGGAGTGATGACGCGATGCCTGCCCAACGCCTGCCCACCCTGCCCTTTGACCACTTCCTGACCCACGCCGAGGTCAGCGATTTCGTGCAGGCCCTCGCCCAGGCTGCTCCGGACTTGGTCGAGCTCAGCTGCATCGGGCGCTCGCGCGAGGGGCGCGAGGTGCATCTGCTGACCGTGACCGATTTCTCGACCGGCCCCGCGGCGGAGAAGCCGGCGTATCTGATCCACGGCAATATCCACGCGGCCGAACTCTCCGGCACCCATGCCGCGCTCTACACGGCTCGACAGCTCGTCCAGGACCAGCGCCGAAATGCCAGCGAACTCCTGCGGACCGCCTGCTTCTACATCGTTCCCCGGCTGAACCCGGACGGCGCCGAATTCGTGGTCACCACCTCGGGCTCCTGCCGCAGCCGTACCGACCGCTCTACCCTGGTCCCCAACACGCTGTACCAGCAGGACATCGATGGCAACGGCCTGCTCCTCGACCTACGCCAGGAGCACCCCGACGGCCGCTTCGCCATCGACCCTGCCGAGCCGCGACTGCTGGTCCAACGTACCCATCTGAGCAAACCGCCGTTCTACCGCGTCTTTCCAGAGGGTCTCATTCATCAATGGGATGGCAGCGACAGCATCGCGGTCGAGGGGCGCAGCTTCGACTGGAACCGCAACTGGTCGTACGACTGGCGGCCCGAGCCCGAGCAGTGGGGGGCCGGCGACTTTCCCTTTAGCGAACCTGAGATGCGGGCCTTTGCGGAGTTCATCCACGGCCGCCCCAATCTCTTCGCCGTACTGGGCTACCACACCGGTCCCAATGCGGTGCTCCGGCCACCGTCCACCGGAGCCGACCAAGACCTCGATGGGACCGATCTGGCGGTCATGCAGGAACTCGCCGAAATGGGCTCCACCATGACCGGCTTCCCCGTCGTGCCCGTGATCAAGTACCACTACAACCGCCCAGGCCAGAAGGACATCAACCTGCGCGGGCACTTCCACAACTTCGGCTACCACCACCTCGGCCTGTATGTGTTCGAGTTTGAGCTGGGAACCCTGGTCAACAGCGCCGGAACGCCAACCCTGGACATCTTCAACACGAAGGACCAGCAGGAGTACGAAGCGGTCATGCGCCGGGTGCTCACCTGGTGGGACCAGCAGGACCCGGCAAGGCGCGATCCGGTCTTCCACCCGTGGACGCCCGTGCAGCATCCTCAACTGGGCCTGGTCGAGGTCGGCGGCTTCCTGGCGCGCCACCTGGCGGGTCCCACCCTCCCCGAACTCAAGCGCATCGCGGCGGCCACCTACAGATTCACCCTCGCCCACGCCGCCTACCGGCCCGTACTACGCCTTGAAGACGTGAGCGCGGAGCGGCTTGAGGGGCACGTCTGGCGGGTCCGGGTCCGCGTCGCCAACCGCGGTCAACTGCCGACCCACATCAGCGTCAAGGGTAAGTCCCTGCGGCGCCTGCAGCCCGTGCGAGTCGAGTTTGCGCCAGGACCTGGCGTAGAGCAGCTTTCCCGCGAGGGGCACCGCACGCTTGGCCATCTCGGAGCACTGACCGACAGCCGCGTGCTCGAATGGTTCCTGCGGGTCCCGGAGCGAGCCGCGCGGCTGTGCGAACTGACCGTACACGGCGGCACCGCGGGCACCTGCCGACTCAGCGTCCCTCGCCCAGCGCCATGACCTGCCAACCGAGCTTGCAGCTACTCTGTTACCGGCGGGATGCGAGGGTCGCGCAGGCGATCGAGGCTGTCGAACGGCAGCGGCTCGACCCGGTCCGCCACCCCCCAACGCCGCGAGAATGGCCACCAGATCAGCAGCGGTCGGCCGACCAGGTTCCGCCGCGGTACGGTCTTCCAGAACCGACTGTCCAGACTGAACCCGCTGTTGTCACCGAGCATGAAGTACTCCCTCGCGGGCACCGTGAAGGTGGCGCCGTTGCCGGTCAGCACCGCCGCCTGGGACATGTGCGTGTAGCCGTGGTAGCCACCCTTCATGCTGTAGATGCGCCTGAACCCCTGGGCATCCGCCTCGTTCACTAAACGGAAGTCCGCCGCGCCGGGCTCGCGCACGTACAGCTTGCCGTCACGAATCTCCAGTGTATCGCCGGGCAGACCGACCAGGCGCTTGATGTAAAAACGCCCCGCCAAAGGACCGCCATTATCCCGAAGAATGCCGTCCGTGACGAATACCATGATATCGCCCCGACGCGGCTCCTGGAACGCTAAATGCGTGCGGTCGACAAAGAGGTGATCGCCCAGTTCAAGGGCGCCTCGCACCAGACTGTCGCCGGACTTCAGCGACGCCCCCAGGCCGTGCGTCTGCATCAAGTACTTCCGCACGTCATCCGGGGTGCCAGGAACTTTGTAGGTCACCTCCCCGACGTCAACCAGACTCGACGGGAAGAACGGCAGCGCGGGGCGGGCCGACCGAACCCCAGCCAGGTCGATGTAGCCATCCCCACGCAGGGTGATATCAACGTACCGCCGACTGTAGTTCAGATAGCCGAAGAAGCGCTTCGCCGGATTCAGTCGCAAGGGTTCCTGGGCGGGCACGAAATGGACCCCGAACAGGGTGGGCTGCATACTTCCAGTGGGAATCTTGAAGGGCTGCAGGAACAGGGCGCGAATGCCGAACGCCAACCCCAGCGCGACCACCAGCATCTCGAGATTATCGCGCAAGCGCGGCCATGACCGCCCAGGCAAACGGACCTGCGTTCCATCGCGATAACACTCCAAGCAGGCTTCCGCGGCGTCCACCGTGGTGGCCGGACCGCGAGCCAAACGCAAGGCCGCGATCGCCGCCTCCAAACTGCCGATACATTCCTGCGGCAAAATGTCGCGATCTTTCCGCAGCACATGCCCGTAATGCTTCTCGATGTCGCGCAGTTCCGCGGCGGCCCGCGCCTTACGCCGGTAAAAATGGCGCAGAAACGAATGCCCCACAATGAAGTAGAGCAGGAGAAGATCGAGGACCGCAATCAGTGCCAGGTTCATCCACGCTTACTCCGTGGCCTTGAGCACCGCCACAAACGCTTCCTGCGGAATCTGCACACTGCCGATCTCCTTCATCCGCGCCTTGCCCTCTTTCTGCTTCTCGAGCAGCTTACGCTTGCGGCTGATGTCGCCGCCATAGCACTTCGACGTCACGTCCTTGCGCAACTGTCGCACGTCCTCGCGAGCCACGATCTTACCCCCCACCGCGCCCTGAATGGCTATCTTGAACAGGTGCGGCGGAATCACGTCCTTCAGCCGCTTGGCCAGTTGCCGGGCCCGGAACGGAGCGCGGTCGATATGCACGATCGAGGCAAACGCATCGATGCCCTCGCCGTTCACCAGGATCTCCAACTTTACCAACGGCCCGGCTTCGTAGCCGTCAGGTTCGTAGTCCATGCTGCCATAGCCGCGAGTAACGGTCTTGAGCTTATCGTAGAAATCGAGCACGATCTCATGCAGCGGCATCCGCGCCGTCATCATGATATGCCCACGATCCACGCTGTCGGTATGCTGCACCGCCCCGCGCTTCTCCATGATCAGGTTCATCAGCGCTCCGACATAGCCGACCGGGGCCATGATCTGCACCTTGATCATGGGTTCTTCAATGTGGTCGATCACGGTCGGATCCGGCATGTGGATGGGGTTGTGCAGTTCCCGCATGGTGCCGTCACGCATGTAGACATGGTAGACCACGCTGGGGTAGGTCAGGATGATGTCCATGTCGTACTCGCGCCGCAGGCGCTCCTGGACAATCTCCATGTGCAGCAAGCCGAGAAAGCCGCAACGGAAACCAGCCCCGAGGGCAACCGAACTCTCGGGCTGTGAGACAAAGGCGCTGTCGTTGAGCTGTAGCTTGGTGATGTTGAACTTCAGGGCCTCGTAGTCACGCGTGTCGATGGGGTAGATGCCACTGAACACCATCGGGTGGACTTTCTGGAAGCCCGGCAACGGCTCCGTGCAGGGATGCCGCGCCAGGGTGATAGTGTCGCCAATGTGTACATCCAAGGGCTCGCGGATCGACGTGATCAGGTAGCCGACTTGGCCGCTGCTGAGCCCCTCGTCGACCCGCATCTCCGGACAGAAGATGCCCACCTCCTTCACCTCCGACTCCAGTCCCGTGCTGAACATCCGCACCTTGTCTCCGGCACGGACGGCACCGCTGAGCAGGCGCACGTAGGCCACCACGCCCCGGTAGACATCAAACACCGAATCGAAGACCAGGGCGCGCAGGACGTCGTCGCCATGCGCCGCCGGGGCAGGAACACGCGCCACCACCGCCTCCAGCAGTTCGTGGATGCCAAGCCCAGCCTTGGCGCTGGCCAGCAGGGCCTCCTCGCGCGGAATCGACAAAAGCTCCTCGATCTGGGTCAGGCAGGTGTCCACGTCGGCCGCCGGCAGATCAATCTTGTTGATGACCGGGATCACAGTCAGGTTCTGACGCATCGCCAGGTTGGCGTTGGCCACCGTCTGCGCCTGTACGCCCTGCGAAGCATCTACCAGGAGCAGCGCGCCTTCACAGGCCGCCAGGCTGCGGCTGACCTCATAGGAGAAGTCGACGTGTCCAGGAGTGTCGATGAGGTTCAACTGATAGGTCTGACCGTCATCGGCCGGAAAGCTCATGCGCACCGGGTGGCACTTGATCGTTATGCCCCGCTCCCGCTCCAAGTCCATGGCATCCAGTACCTGGTCGTGAAAGGTACGCTCATCGATGGTATGCGTGTGCAACAAGAAACGGTCAGCCAGCGTGCTCTTGCCGTGGTCGATGTGGGCAATGATGCTGAAATTGCGGATGAGATGGTTGGGAAAGTCTGTCATGAGTGAATCGCCGGAAATTCCTTTAGTGTCTGCCAATCATGGCCAGGGCCCACAACCCTCCCACCTGGTAAACGACATTCGGCAACCACATCAGCAGCTCAGGGTGCAGGTTGGAGGAACTCCTCAAACTGCTGCTGATGACGATGAAGGCGTAGAAACCCAGGGCGAGAAGCAGCGAGATCAACAGCCCCACGGAGGTCTCGGAACGGCGCCCCCGCGTGGCAAAGGGTATGCCTACCAGTAGAAAGGCGATGGGGGAGAGCGACATCGACATGCGCATGTGCAACTCAACTTGCAGCGGCGTGACGTTACCGCCCGCCTGGGACTCAAGATAGATCCGCGCAAACAACATGCCCAGATCCATATGCCTGGGCTTCCGAGCCAACTTCCGCAGCCCCATGCCCCCGTCACTGCTCAGAGGCAACGTCGTTTCGCGCGCCGCATAGCGCTGCGGCATGCTGGACTCCCCCTTCTCCGGGACCCCCGGGTCAAGCTGGCCGAAGGTGGCGTCCTGCAAGACCAAATCAAAGGAGCGCCTGGCCGGGTCAGCCCGCACCCGCCCCTGCCGTGCCGTGATCGTCTGCTGTAGCCGCTTTTCCCTGTCCTGAACCAGAATGTGGATCCCGTACAGAATCTCACCCTCGCGATGATCCACGCGGATATTCAGACCTTCAAGTTCGACAAAATTGTCGCTGTCGGCAAGCAGCGCTGCCGGGCTGATCGCCGCCTGCTCCCACAAGAGCTGCTCGGCCGCATACCGGCAACGCGGCGCCAGCGTCGTCGTGAACCAGAAAGAGAGAGCGCTGAGCCCGACACTGAGCAACAAACCAGGCGCAATCACCTGCCATAGGCTGATCCCGCAGGCTTTCATCGCCGTGAGCTCGTTGTCGGCCGCCAGGTGGCTGAACACCAATACCGTGGCGACCAGCATGGACAAGGGCAGCGTAAAACGCATCATGTCCGGCAGACTCAGCAGCAGGAAGCGCCCCAACACCACCAGCGACCCCCCCCGTGACAGCCAGTCGAACACCCGGAAAACATGCCCGGCCGCCATGACGAAGGTCAGCACACCAATGGCCAACAGCACCGTAGTCACCAGCAGTCTGGCGACATACGCGTTGAGGATTCTCATCAGAACGACCAGCCGATGTTGAAGTGGAAGCGGCCGTTGCCACCCTCCAGATGATCCCATTGCGTCAGGATCGGAAAGCCGTACTCAAGACGCAGAGGAAGAGCCTTCAGTTGCAGGCCCAGACCAACGCTGGCATTCAGATCACCCGGGTTGAAATCGAAGCTGTCCTCCCACACGTTGCCCACATCCAGGAAGGGATAGACGAAGAGGACGCCCGCCACTTCGTAGGCCCATTCCACATTGCCCACAAACCGTGACTTTCCGCCGAGGGGGCTGTCCCCGCCGTCGACCGGTCCCACCTCACGAAAATCAAAACCGCGAAGGCTGCCAGCCCCGCCGGCAAAGTAGCGGTCAAAGATCGCCACCTCATCGCCCGTGATCTTCTGCGCCACGCCGATCTCCGCGTTCAACCTTAGCACATTGTTCCTGGACACCGAGACGTACTTCCGTACCTGTGTGTTCAGTCGCAGTACGTCGCTGTAACTGCCCAGCAGCGAGGTGACCAACTCGGGCTCGATGCTGAACCGCGAGCCCTTGCGCGGGAAGGTGAAGTCGTCACGCGTGTCGCGCACCACCCCGGCCAGCGCACGATTGGCCCAGTACGAGCCCTCCTCATCCGCGAGCCTGGTGTCAAGCACCTTCGACAGCGTGCCATCATCGTTCTTCCGATAGGGCGAATCGTCGAAGTTGTCCAGCTTCACCCGGTCGAACATGACACCGTAGGACAGGCGCCAAAACGTCCGCAAGGGCTGCGTCAACTTCACGCCCAGGCCCATATCGGTCTGGTCATACTGGTCATACTCGCGCGAACTCCGGAACAGCTCCGTATTCAGGCTCAGGCGGCGCTGCAGGAACCAGGGCTCAGTAAAGTCCACGCGGAAGTCGGAGGTCTGCGTGCCCAGACTCGTGCGCAAACGCAGGCGCTGACCGCCGCCCTTCGGCGGCCAATCGTGGAACAGTCGGCTGAGATCGAAGTTGTTCTCAGTCAGTTCGAGATAGCCAATGACGCTATCCTCGGTAGAGAACCCGGCGCCCAGAACCAGCGAGCCCGTACGCTTCTCGCTGAGCTGGATGCGCAGATCTTTCAGGTCCTCGCGCTGAGTATCCACAGGGCTGATCTCGACCGTCTCAAAGTAGTTCAACTGAGTCAGGCGACTCTTGGATACCCGGATCTTCGAAGCATCGCCCAAGTCTCCAGGATGGATGGCCAACTCCCGCCGTATAACCCGGTCCTTCGTCTCTTCGTTGCCGACGATGGCGATATCCCGAATGCGCGACGGACTGCCTTCGCGGATGCGATAGGTGACCGCCACCTTCTGCTCCCCGACATTGCGGTCCCATTCCGCCAGACAACGCAGGTCCAGGTAACCGAGGGGCTCGTACTTGCCGCGCAACGACTTCAGGTCCGTCTCCTGGGTGGTGGAGCTGTATACCGTGCCACTCGTCATCTTCAGCAGGGGCAGTAGTTCCTGCTGCCGGAAGCGGTCCCCCACCACCTCCACTGCCACGGCGGAGACGGTATAGGGCTTACCCTCAGCAAGATGGAACACCAGGCTCACCCAACCCCGGTCCGCGCTGTACCGCGTCTCTACCTTGACCACCGCGAAATCCAGGTAACCCTTGGTGAGATACAGCTCGCGCAACAGGTCCTTATCCACCTCCACCTGCGGCTCGTTGTAGTAGTTGCGAAAGCGGAAGACATAGCGCCACCACTGACGATGCGTGCGCACCGTGCTCTGCAACACTTTCCCCTCGACCGCTACGTTGCCCGCGAACTGCACCCCCTGCAACTTGGCCCGCGGCACCTCCTGAATCTTGAAGACGATATCCACCGTCTGGGTGTCGCCAACCGGGCGCGACTCAAAGGTCACCGCGGTGCCATGGTAACCGCCTTCCTCGTAGCGATCCAGCACGGCAACGCGATCCTTGGCCACCTGGCCCTCATCCAGCGGAACCCCCTCCTTGTGCGTGACCAGCGCCCGCAGACGCTTGCTCTTGTAGGCAGAATTGCCCTCAAATACGATCTTGTGAACGCTCAGTTTTGGCTTGACTAGAAAGATGATAAGGACGCTGCCCCCCGCCTGCTCCTCAACCTCGTAGCGCACGTCCTGAAACGGGCCCAAACCGTACAGCCGCTTCAGATCGTCAGACAGCGTCGTAGGGTTGAACACACTCCCGGGAACGCTCTGGATCGAGCCAAGCACCAACTGCCGCAGCGACTCCGGACTGAGGTCTGGCACCGTACAGCGCACGACCACGTCGCTGATCTGCGCGGCCCGCAACCATGCCCCCGTGCCCAGAAACAGGACGAGCCCAAGCCTGCAGACCGTCCGCGACATCCGCTTGTACTGTGCTGAAAATGCCATATCTCGCTCCTCTGCCACTGCTCTCGCTCTATGCCTCTCTCCACCGCACTCAACCGGCCCAGCCACCGTTCCTGCCGAACCGGCCCGAACTCTATACCTCCGGCACATCCTCATCCGCAATCCGCGACCGACTCTCGAACCGCGTGTACACCGGACGGAACACCAATTGCGCCAGGCCGGTCTCGCCATTGCGGTTCTTGGCCACGATCAGCTCCGCCGCTACCCCACGCGCCGCCTTCTCGCGATCCAATTGCTCTTCTCGGTCACGATGCAGCAGCGCCACGACGTCCGCATCCTGCTCGATGGCGCCAGATTCACGCAAGTGCGCCAGCCGCGGCCGTTGGCCTGGCTGCTCCGCCTGCCGATTCAACTGCGCCAGCACCACAATGGGTATCTCAAGCTCTTTTGCGAGAGCCTTGATCGACCCCGACATGCGCGCCACCTCGTTCTCCCGGTTGGCATTGCGGTTCATGCCACTAACCTGGATGAGCTGCAGATAGTCAATGAACAGGACGGCAATACCATAGTCGCGCTTCATCCGTCGTGCTTTGTTCTTGAGCTCGAGAATGTCAATGCCACCACTGTCATCAATCACCATCCTGGCGTCGCGCAACCGCTGACTGGCCGTCATGAGTTCCATCCAGCGCGCGGTCGTCATGGCGCCCTCGCGCACTTCCGATAGCCCAATCCGCGCATCGCTGCAAAGCAGGCGCAACACGAGCTGCTGTGCCGGCATCTCCAGACTGAAAATACCCACGGGGTGCGGCGGCGTACCCAGGGCGATACTCGCTGCCATATTCAGCGCCAAAGCCGTCTTGCCGATCGAGGGCCGCGCCGCAATCACGATCATCTCTCCGGGGCGTAACCCGGTGATCAGCCGGTCGACGTCATCGAACCCCGTGGACAACCCCAAAGCCCCCTGATCGCCCTTCTGCAACTTCTCCAAGTAGTCCACGGCCGGCATCATCAGCTCGTGCAGCGTACGCAGACGCGTCGTGTCATGCGACGCGGTGACCTCCAGAATCTCCTGCTCGATCTCGTCCAGCAGCAGACGGACGTCGTCGGTCGGCTGGAAACAGCGATCCGCGGTCCGCTGGCAAGTCCCGATCAAGCGCCGCAATACCGCGTTCTGCCAGACGATGTCGGCATATTGCTCGACGTTCGCCGGCGTCGCCACGGAGTTGCTCACCTGCGCCAAATAGGCGCGCCCTCCGGCCGCCTCAAGACGCCCCGACCGAGCCAGCGCATCGGCCAGGGTGATCAGGTCCAACTGCCCCCGGCCCCCCTCCTCAACCAGGGACCGGATGGCAAGATACATCACCTGATGCTCGGCCCGATGGAAGTAGTCCGCCCCCGGCAACCGCATCAGCACCGTGTCCAACGCCACGGCCGGATCCAGCAGAACACACCCCAAGACCGCCATCTCCGCTTCGTGGTTGTGCGGGTAGTGGCGCTCGGAAAGGGGCGTCGGGACGGTCGGCCCGGCCGAACTGGACGATGACTCCATTAAAGACCCTCGCGCGCAGGCGCCTTAGCGGACCCCGCGGTGGGTCCCACCATAGCCCAGCCCCCGCGAATTGCCAGCCGCAACGCCTGAGGCTGGCGCGGACAGCAAGAAGCCCGGGCCAGCAGGTCTCGCTGCCAGCCCGGGCCCAGATCGCTTCACTGCGTCACCTGGCCTCAGGCGCGCACGACCCACACCTTCAGAGCCGCCTGCACGTTGTCGTGCAGCCGGACGTTCACGGTGAAGACGCCAAGCTCCTTGATGGGCTCATCGAGAAGAACCGCAGAGCGGTCCAGCTCGACGCCCTGAGCTACCAGCGCCTCCGCAATCTGTACCGACGATACCGAGCCGTACAACTTGTCGTTCTCGCCGGCTTCAACCGTCAAGCTGACGGACAACTTCGATATCTTCTCGGCCATCGCCTGCGCCACCGCCAAGCGTTCCTCGTGCTCTTTCTGCATCAGCAACTTGCGCGAATCGAGACGACGTAACGTCCCCGGCGTCACTGCCGCCGCCAACTTGCGCGGCAGCAGATAGTTGCGCGCAAAGCCTTCGGCCACCCGAACCCGGTCGCCAAGATGACCAAGACTCGCAACATCCTCGATCAGAATCAGTTCAACAGCCATCGCAGGTCACTCCTTCTGTGCCGGATTCTCAGGGAACCAGAGCCAGAACGCGGGCACGCTTGATGGCCGAAGAGAGCATCTTCTGGTGTTTGAAGCAGTTACCCGTGATGCGGCAAGGCAGAATCTTGCCCGCTTCCGTCTCATAGCGCCGCAGCAGATCCACATCCTTGAAGTCGATATGGGCCACCTTGTTCTCGCACAGGCGGCAGACCTTCTGCCGGACGACCTTCCGGCGACGCTTTCTCCGATTGGTTGGACGCATGGTTGCCATCGTTGATTGCTCCTTACTGCAGCACGTTCACACTCGTGTTGGTGTCGACTCGTGGCCCACTGCGGACCGGACCTACTCACCGTGGGCGCCAAGCCCGGCGCCCGTATGGACTCTAGAAAGGAAGGCCCCCCGGGGCTCCTCCCGCGTCAGTCGGCAGAGGCTCGAACGCGGGCATCTGAACCCGGACACGCGCCGGTTCGGATTCGCCCGCAGACGTCGCCCCGCTCGGCTCGCCTACCGCCACCACGCCATCCGCCCCGGAAACGGGCGCCACCGCGAAATCGCCCCTCAGCGGCGGGCCGACAAACTGGACCCGCTCAGCCTGCACGCACAACCGACTCCGGCGTTTTCCCGTCTCGCGATCATCCCACTGGTCTAAACGCAAGCGCCCCTCGACCAACGCTGGCGCCCCCTTGCGCAGATAGGTGGAACAACTCAGGGCCTGCTGCCCCCACACATCAAGGTCCACAAAGCACGTCTCTTCGCGGGCCGCGCCGGACGCCGTGGCATAGCGATGGTTCACGGCCAAGCCGAACGAACACACCGCCGTGCCCTGAGGCGTATAGCGCAACTCGGGGTCCCGGGTCAGATTCCCCAGCAGGATGACCTTGTTCAACGCCGGCATGAATCACCGCCCGCGGTCACGACCACCATCCCGGTCACGGCCACCATCCCGGTCACGGCCACCGTCCCGATCACGGCCACCATCCCGATCACGACCGCCGCCACCACCCATATCACCGTAACTCCCAAAGTCGATACGGGGAGTGGTATTCAGCTTCGTCGGGTCAGACCCTTCCTCGTAATCGAACACCTCAAGACGCAGCACCGTGCTGTTCAGCCGATAGCGGTCCTTCAACACCGCCACATTCTCGCTCGCCAGGTCCACGACCAGGTCCCAGTAGACCCCGGCCTTGTGCTTGCCAATGGGCCGCGCAAACTGCCGACGGCCCAGCGATACGCACTTCTGCACCTTGCCGCCTAGCGCCTCAACTTGCGCCCCTGCTGCCTTCGTGAAGATTTCACCGCTATCCTCAAGCTTCTTCGGGTCGAGGATGAAGATTGTCTCATAGGTTCTCAATGCCTGCTACTCCTTGTGTCTCTGTGGCACTGACTGCGGCCGCGGTCCAACCGTTGAACCGATTCATCGCCGCCGACACGCCATCCGTCAGCAGTGCTTGCACCGCTGCAACGGCCGCCGTCACGCTCTGACCGATCACGGGGATTTCCGCGGCAGCCCAAGGGGCGAGCACATAGTCGATGCCCGCCCCGGACTCCGGTCTCCCAATGCCCACTCGGAGACGCGGAAACTGGTCGGTCCCCAGCTCCCGGATGACTGACTCGACGCCCCGGTGTCCGCCGCTGCTGCCGCCTTGGCGAAGGCGGATACGGCCCAACGACAGATCCAGGCAATCGTAGATGACCAGCACCCTTCCGGGGGCTAGCCCCAGACGCTCCGTCACCCGTCTCACCGCGGCGCCGCTACAGTTCATGAAGGTCATGGGCTTTATCAGGTACAACACCCGGTCACCCATGACCGCACGCTGCAACAGTAGTTCCGGGCCTGGCGCTGCCAGTGGTTGTGCCCCCAGGGCCTCAGCGGCCCGGTCCACCACCAGAAACCCGGCGTTATGCCGCGTCGTCTGGTAGCGCATGCCGGGATTACCGAGTCCCGCGATCACCCACACATGCACCGCCACGCCCCCTTGCCGCCACCGCGAGGTCAACCACCCACGTGGCTTCTATGCCAAACGGACGACGACCGAAGTGCGCGGCAGCAACTCCGCCTCTCCGGTCGCAATCCGCTACCGACTGCTGGGCCTGCTTCAGGGCCCCTGTCTTACTTCTTGTCCGCCTTCTTATCCGCCTTCTTATCGCCCTCAGCCGCCGCGGCACCCTCGGCCGCTGCCCCTTCGGCGCCCGCGGCCACTGCCGCCACCTCAGCCGGAGCCTCTTCCTTGACCTCTTCTACCTTCGGCAGACGCACTTGGAAAGCCGCCAGGCCGGGGTCGGAGACCGCCCGGATACCCTCAGGCATAACCATGTCGCGCACATGCATCGTGGTGTCCAGATCCATGCCGCTGACGTCGACGTCGATGGACTCGGGCAGATCCCCGGGCAGACACTCGATGTCAACTGAATGCAGAATCTGCTCCAGCTGACCGCCGCGCGAGGCGCCCATCGGCACGCCATGGAAGTCCACGGGAACCGTTGAGCGAATCAGCTCGTCTGCGCGTACCGCCAGGAAATCAAGATGCAGAATGAGGTCCGACACAGGGTGCCGCTGCACCGCCTTCAGAATCGCCGTCGCCGGCTCCCCACCCTCTATATTCAAGCTCATCAATCCCGGGTGGTGCAACACCGCCTGGGCCGTGGCTTCAGCAATGGCAAGAGTCTGCACCGCAGCGCCGTGCCCGTAAAGAACCGCGGGCACAATGCCCGCCCCGCGCTGACGCCGCGACGCGCTACTGCCTAGGTTGACACGCGGCTTGGTCTCAATCGTCAATGTCTTCGACCTGCTCATGGAACCCCGTTCCTTTCCAATACCCGCAAACTGGCTGTCCCAGCCTTACACCCGAAAACAGGTGCGATCGGTAATATACTACAGGTAGTGAGCCGCCTCCAGTCGGAACAACGAGGAAACCGATTGCCCCTCATGGATGCGCCGAATGGCCTCGCCCAGAAGCCGCGCCACGCTCAACACCTGCACCTTCGGGTCCTGTAGTTCCGCGGCCAGCGGCACACTATCCGTGACAATCAACTGCCGGATCGGGCTGCGCCGCAGCGCCTCCAGTCCCTCCAGCGTCAGACAGCAGTGCGACACCGCCGCATAGATACCGCCTGCGCCCGCCTCGGCCAGGCGCTCTGCCGCCTGCACCAGCGTCGAAGCGGTTGCGGTAAGGTCATCCACCAACACGCAGTCGCGGCCACTGACATCGCCGACCAGGTGCGACGAGGCCACCTGCGTGGCGCTGACGCGGCGCTTGGCCACCACGGCAAAACCCGCCCCCAGCATATCCGCGTAGGCCTGCGCAATCTTCACGCTGCCCGAGTCAGGCGCTACCACCACGGCCTCCGGATGCAAGGTCTTCTGCAGATGGCTTACCAACACCGGCGCGGCATACAGGCAGTCCACCGGAATGTCGAAAAAACCCTGAATCTGCTGCGCGTGCAGATCCATGGTCAGAATCCGCTCCGCACCCGCGGTCACCAGCAGATTCGCCACCAACTTGGCCGTGATCGGTACCCGCGGCTGATCCTTACGGTCCTGCCGGGCATAGCCGAAGTACGGCAACACCGCCGTGATGCGACCGCAGGACGCCCGCCGCGCCGCATCCAGCAGGATCAGCAACTCCATCAGGTTCTCGTTCGGCGGCGAACAGGTGGGCTGGATGATGAACACATCATCGCCACGCACATGGTCTTCGTACTTGACCGAAATCTCGCCGCCAGGAAAACGGCCGATCCGCAGTTCGCCGATCTGCGTACCGATGGCGGCGGCAATCCGCCGCGCGAGTTCCGGATGCGCCGATCCGGTAAAAAGTTTGATGTCCATGTCCGCTTGCCCGCTCCGGTCTGCAACACGCTGAAACGATTACTATAGTCGGCGCAGGTTGAACTGCCACCGGATGGCCGGGAGGGGACGCAGGTCAGTTCCGTAGGTGGTGACACCTCAGGTCCTGGGGTTCAGGAAACGGCGAGACGGCGAGACGGGGAAACGGCGACTGGAGGAGACGGACAGGGAGACTGGCGGAGAGGAAAA
>CAIZKT010000836.1:0-3401 GCA_903933565.1 uncultured Victivallales bacterium
TCAAACCCATAACCATTCTATTCCCAGGGCGTTGCCCTGGGCTGGTATGGCAGCGCGCCTTCAGCGCTTCAGACGGACTCTCTTATTGCACAGGTCGACATTTGTTTGACCCAGGGTAGCGGCACCCTGGCCGCAACCCTGGGCTCTCAGCCACAACCCCGTTGGGGCAGGGAAATACCCCTGAGTTGTAACCCTGCGCCGACTGGAGCGCTACGATGAGGCGGTCCGACGCTGGCAAGTCCGCCGCGGGCGGACGCGGCACCGCGTTGGCTGGGTATAGTGCCATGACTCCGAAATCACGGACCCGGCGAAACGCGGGGCGCGGAGCCCAGGGGTGAATTCATGCGCAGGCAACGGTTTTCTCTGAAACTGAACCAGGGCCGCAGCGCGGCCTTTGACGTGGTCTCCGTCGACACCCTGATCGTGGGCGCCGGGGCGGCGGGGTTACGCTGCGCCGAGGCGCTGCATGACCTGGGATCGCGTGATGTGGCCATGGTGGTAGACCGTCTGGGCAACGGCGCCAGCAACAACTCCGGCTCCGATAAGCAGACGTACTACAAGCTGGGAATCTTCGGCGCTGAAGCGGATAGCCCGATGGACTTTGCCCGCAGCCTGTTCAAGGGCGGCATGATGCATGGCGATCTGGCGTACATCGAAGGATTGGGTTCGGCGCCGGCTTTTTTTGAGCTCTGCCGGATCGGGGTGCCGTTTCCGTTCAACCGCTACGGCGGCTATGTGGGCTACAAGACGGACCACGACCCGCGGCAACGTGCCACCAGTGCCGGGCCGAAGACCTCGCGGTTCATGTTCGAACGCTTGTTGGAGCAGGTCCGGCAGCGGCAGATTCCGGTGTTTGACCGGCACGACGCCGTGCGTCTGCTGACGGCGGGCGAGGGGCCGTCGCGGCGCGTGGTCGGGGTGCTGTGTCTGAACCGCCAGGAGCATCACCGGGAGACCTACGGACTGACGCTGTTCAACGCCCGGAATGTGGTTCTGGCCACGGGCGGTCCGGGCGAACTGTACCGCGTCAGCGTCTGGCCGCATGGACAGGTTGGCTCGCATGGCCTGGCCTTTGCCGCCGGGGTGGTGGGGAATAACCTCACCGAACTGCAGTACGGCCTGGCTTCGGTGGCCTTTCGCTGGAACCTCTCCGGGACCTATCAGCAGGTGGTGCCGGACTACTTCAGCACGGCGGCGGACGGAGTGAGCGAGCGGCGCTCGTTCCTGCACGAGTACTATGGCGATATGCCGACCCTGGCGACGAGCATTTTCCTGAAGGGCTACCAGTGGCCATTTCATGCGGAGCGTTTGCAGAACCAGGGCTCGAGTCTGGTCGACATCGCCGTGCAGCGTGAGATCGAGACGGGGCGGCGGGTGTTCATGGACTTCATGAGCGATCCACGCCCGGCGCCAGGAATGTCGCCCTTCCGCATCGCCGAGTTGGGTCCGGAGGCCCGGACCTATCTGGAGCGCTCTGGCGCGGTGCAGGGGACGCCATACGAGCGGCTGGCGCAGATGAACCCGCAGAGTATCGAGCTGTACGCGGAGCATGGCGTTGACCTGCGCCAGCCGCTGGAGGTGGCGGTCTGCGCCCAGCATTGCAACGGCGGCCTGCGCGGCAATCCCTGGTGGGAGACGAGCCTGCCACACCTGTTTGCCATCGGCGAGCTGAACGGCACCCACGGCGTGCGCCCCGGCGGCAGTGCGCTCAACAGCGGCCAGGTGGGCGCCATGCGGGCCGCGCAGTACATCGCTAACGTCTACCCCGAGCCCGCGCCGGAGGTGGCGCCGTTCCTCGAGTGGGCGCAAGCGCAGGTCGCCGAGCAGATGGCCGAATACGAGGGTTGGCTGCACGCCGCGGACGGGCTGGAATGGGGCCCCCTGCGACCCGCCATCCAGGAGCGCATGAGCCGGGCGGGTGCCTTTGTGCGTTCCCTGCCGGTGGTAGAGCAGGCCTTGCGCGAGGCGCGGGAGCTCTGCCTCGCCATCGCCGCGCAGGGCATTCGCTGCGCCTCGCCGGTCGACCTGCCCAAGGCCACGCAGAACAAGTGGCTGGCGCTGACCAGCGTCGTCTTTCTGGAGGCGTTGCGGGCCTACCTCCGCGGGGGTGGCGGCAGTCGGGGCGCCTTCATGGTGTTGGATGCCGCGGGGGAATTGACGGTGCAGACCCGGCGTGGGCCGGTGCTGCGGCACCGCGCCGAGAACCTTGCCAAGCGGGCCGAGATCCTGGAGGTGTCGGTCGAGCCGCAGACCGTCTGTGAGGTGCGGGTGACGCCGGTGCCGGTGCGGCCGTTACCGACCGACCTGAGCTGGTTCGAAACGACCTGGGCCGCCTGCGCTCGCGGCGACGTATTCAGGGAAGGCTGACGGCGCGGCCACGGGCGACGCCGTCAGGCGGGGGGGCGGCGCGCTCTACCAACCGGGAGCCGCGGCTGAGGCGGTCGCCAACCACGGTAGCAGGGTGGCGTAGGTGTTATAGGAACGGGCATAGGCCAGAGCGCTCTTGAACGACTCAGCGTGCCCATCGCCCAAGGCGATATTGACCCCGCCGTTGTGAATCTCCTTGTAATACTGGTCGACGGTGGGACAGGTGTTATAGGGGTCACGGAAGCCGCGCCACCAGCCACCGCCAGCATTGGCATAGTCGACAATGTAGAAGGCTTTGGACGGCGCCGTGATTTGTGCAAGCGGTATACCGCCCGAGGTTCCCCACCCACGGCAGTTGATCCCGTACGCCGTGCCCAAGTTCAGGGCGCGAGCCCAGGGGAAGTACTTGGCGCAACCGGGGTTGCCGGTGGTCTGCTGACTCGGGCAGCGGAAGGTGTTCGCGTCGGTTACGTAGCCAATCATCAGATGCTGCCAGAATGCGGTGCTATCGGCGGCGCAGGCGACGTACTGCGGGCGACCGCAGGGCATGTAGTCGTTGTAGTCCTGGGCATACATCGTGCATCCGAGCACGAGTTGCTTGCTATTCGACAGACACGTGGCCTGGCGCGCCTTCTCACGTGCTTGCGCCAGGGCCGGCAGGAGCATCGCTGCCAGAATGGCAATGATGGCGATCACGACCAACAGTTCGATCAGGGTGAAGCTTCGTTGTTTCGACCTCATCTGCGCGTCTCCTTTGATTTTCGGTGAGCCTGGCCTGCCGATCTTAAAACACGCATAATACCATGCTTCCGTCCGGGACGCAACTAGACCTAACGGCCATAGGGAAGGCCTTTATTCGACCTGTGCAATAAGGATGGGCCGTGGTATTCAGCCCCAAAGGGGCGTTCCGGGCGCTCAGGGCAACGCCCTGGGTACCCGTCCACAGCGCGGATCGAGCCGTGAAGGGGCGGACCAGGCGGCCTCGGTGCGGAGGTATGGCAGATAGCTCGCCCCTACAGGGCTCAAACCCATAA
>CAIZKT010000837.1:0-7711 GCA_903933565.1 uncultured Victivallales bacterium
TCAAGCCCAGGTAAGGTTCTTCGCGTTGCCTCGAATTAAGCCACATGCTCCACCGCTTGTGCGGGCCCCCGTCAATTCCTTTGAGTTTTAGCCTTGCGGCCGTAGTCCCCAGGCGGTGCACTTATCGCGTTAGCTTGGACACGGAAGGGGTCAAACCCCCCACATCTAGTGCACAACGTTTAAGGCGTGGACTACCAGGGTATCTAATCCTGTTTGCTCCCCACGCTTTCGTCCCTCAGGGTCAGTACTGCGCCAGTGAGCCGCCTTCGCCATCGGTGTTCTTCCTGATATCTACGCATTCCACCGCTACACCAGGAATTCCGCTCACCCCTCGCAGACTCCAGCCCGCCAGTATCCAATGCAGTTCCGCAGTTGAGCCGCGGGATTTCACATCAGACTTGGCAGACCCCCTACGGACCCTTTACGCCCAGTGAATCCGAATAACGCTCGCCACCTACGTATTACCGCGGCTGCTGGCACGTAGTTAGCCGTGGCTTCCTCTGAGGGTACCATCACATTCTTTGTCCCCTCTGACAGAGGTTTACAACCCGAAGGCCTTCATCCCTCACGCGGCATCGCTCCGTCAGGCTTGCGCCCATTGCGGAAGATTCTCGACTGCAGCCTCCCGTAGGAGTCTGGGCAGTGTCTCAGTCCCAGTGTGGGTGACCATCCTCTCAGACCACCTACCCGTCATAGCCTTGGTGGGCCGTTACCCCGCCAACAAGCTTATGGGCCGCGAGTCCATCCCCGAGCGATAAATCTTCAGTGGCCACGGCATGCGCCGCGGTACCACATCCGGTATTAATCCGCGTTTCCGCGGGCTATCCCGGACTTGGGGGCAGGTTACTCACGTGTTACTCACCCTTTCGCCACTGGCCGTCTCTCTTGCGAAAAACGGCCCGTTCGACTTGCATGCCTAATCCATGCCGCCAGCGTTCATTCTGAGCCAGGATCAAACTCTCCATTGCAAAAAAGCTACCACGGTACACCGAGGCGCACCGCAGTGCCACTTCAGCAAGGATTCAAGGAATCCATACTACCGATCTACCCGAACCGTTACCGGCGGCGTGCCCCGAGGGGCAGCGACGCTAGCTCTGGCCCGTGTGACCGGCTTTTCTATCTGCAGGTACATCGCACTGTTCAGTTTTCAAAGAGCCGACCGGCGCCTTGCTGGCCGTCCCGGTATGCTGCCGTACAGGGTGTTTAGTCTAGCTCGCTCCGCGCCGCTTACAAGCCGCTTTGGAGCTTTTTCCAGGACTTCGCGGTGACGCTTTAACGCTACCTCTTAGACCCGGGAAACCGTACCTCACCACCCTGCTGCACCGCGGACCCAGCGTCCAACCGGCGCAGGGTGGATAAGATACCCCACTCGGCCCGCTGTGCAACTCCGACAGGTAACTTATTCGCGTTTTGCTAGTACGGGAGGGTAACACAGCGCGATCAGGTCGGCAATCGTGCAAGAGAGAGGACCATGAGCGCGTGGTCAGGGCTGAGGTATCAGGATCGGCGACCGCCTTTTGTTTCGCCTCTCGCGAGTCTGACGGTTTTCGGGGGTACTGGCTCTGCCAGCCGTGGGCTGAGTCGCCGGCTGGGCAGCGGCCTAAAGAGCATGCCTATTTTGGATCAGTTGAGGCCTGGACAGGCAAGCGCGGCGGCGGCCATCGCGCCGGAGAACGAAGCCCTGGGCTGAGATCGGCGATGGTTGCTGCACAGGCGCCACGAGGGTAGATTGCGAGTCATGTTGGTAAGGTCGGGCCGTTGCTGGGGTTGGCGGCGGCAGGGGAGCGGTAGCAGGCGGGTATTCGAGGCTAGAGCGAGGCGGACGATGCGCAAGTGGCTTCCGGTAATGGTCTTGATGCTGGTGCTACCACTCGCTCTACAGGCGTCCGAGGGAGCGGTTGCGACCGACATGACGCAGCGCTTGGCGGTGCTGGTGGTGCAGTTGGGCGTTCTGCTGTTTGCGGCCAAGGCGGGGGGTCTTTGTTTCTGCCGTATAGGCCTGCCGGGATTTCTGGGTGAATTGACCGTAGGCATGGTGATCGGTCCGTTCCTGCTTGGGTCGCTACCTGTGCCGGGGTTCTCGACCGGCGTATTCCCTGCGGGTCAGGGCTTCCCGGTCAGTCCCGAGCTGTACGGCCTGTGCTCGGTCGCTTCGGTGCTACTGTTGTTCGTCGCAGGCCTTGGCACAGATGCACGCATGTTCCTGCGCTACTCTGTAACGGGAACTGCCGTGGGCATAGGGGGTGCTGTCGCTTCCTTCCTGGTGGGGGATCTCGCTGGGGTCCTTTTCGGCGCTGCTGTCTTTGGACAATCCCTGGGGTTTATGGATGCGCCCTGTCTGTTTCTTGGGGTTGTTTCGACCGCAACTTCTGTCGGCGTATCGGGCCGAATTCTCGCCGAGCGGCGGCGGCTGGACACTCCAGAGGGCGTTACCACGCTGGCGGCATCAGCGGTAGACGGTGTTCTGGGCGTTGTCGCGTTTGCGGGCGTGCTTGGCGTGGTCTCGGCCAGCGGGGTGGGCGGCGTGGACTGGGGTCATTTTGGCGTCATTGCCGCCAGGGCGTTTGGCGTTTTGCTGCTGGTTGCACTGGCAGGAGTCCTGGTGGTCAGGCGCCTCGGGAGTCTTCTTAGTCGTTGGCGCGGGCGTACGAGCCTGGCAATCATGTCTCTGGGCCTGGCGATGGTGTTGGCAGGTGTGTTCGAAGCGGCTGGCCTGGCGATGGTCATCGGCGCTTATGCGTTGGGACTGATGTTGTCTCGGACGGAATTGGCCCCGGTCATCCGAGGAAAGCTCGACCCGCTGTATGCCCTGCTGGCACCGGTGTTTTTCGCGGTTATGGGAATGCTGGTGGACATGCGGTCGCTAGGCGACGCGCGCGTACTGGGGTTCGGCCTGCTGTACACGGGATTGGCGGTAGTGGCTAAGCTCATCGGTTGCGGCGCTCCTGCCGTACTGTTCGGGTTTAATCTGCGTGGCGCTCTGCGAGTTGGAATGGGGATGATGCCGCGTGGCGAGATCGCTTTGGTTGTGGCAGGAGTGGGGCTGGTCACGGGAGCGCTGCCACGGGAGATCTACACCATCGTGATCCTGATGGTGGTCCTTACAACGGTCAGTGCCCCAGCGGTTCTGTGGGCGCTTTTTCGCAGTAGGAATTCAGGCGTAGGCCACGGTGAGTTGCGCGTTACCGCCGACGCCATCTGTTTTCCCTGCAGCAGCCTACGCCAGGCGGAATGGATCTTTAACGGTCTGCAAGACACTCTGCGCCGAGACGGTTTCTTCGTCCATGTTCTCGAGCACGAGGGGGGGGCGGTTCTGGCTCTGCGGGAGAGGACCTCGATTGCGTTCAGGCACGACAACACCGACATCCTCTTCACGTGCGAGCCAAGCGCGGTGCCGGTGGTAAAGACAGCCGTGCTCTATGTTGTGGGTGAATTACGCGCTGCCTTGGAAGCCATGCGTCGGCCTCTGGATGTGCATCGCCTGCTGCGCGAGGTGCCCTCGGGGGGGTTGGCCACGGCTGGAGGTCACGATCTAAAGCCTTACCTGCGGCCTGACTTGGTGAAGCTGCGGTTGAAGGGGGCGACTGGCGCGGAGCTGCTGGGGGAAATGGTGGCTGTGGTCGAAGCCGCCGGGCTGGTGGAGAATGCCGACGAGGTACTGAGGGCGGTCGAGGCGCGCGAGCGGTCGATGTCGACCGGCCTGGAACACGGCATCGCGGTGCCGCACTGCCGCACCGACGCAGTGAACCGGCTTGTCTGCGCGATCGGCCTGAAGCCCGAAGGGGTGGATTTTGGCGCCTTTGATGGCCAGCCATCGAGGGTATTCGTGCTGACTCTGTCACCTATCTCTGATCCGACGCCGCATGTGCAGTTCATGTCGCAGGTTGCTCAGGTGTTGACGCCTGCGGTCTGTAGGCGGCTGCTTCGCGCCGAGTCTACGCATGAGGTCATCGCCATCCTGAGCGCGCGTCCCGAAGTGGAGCCCGCCCCGACGGCAGCGTCTCCACCACCAGCGCCGCGTCAGCCGGTTCCCCACGCGATCCGCGCCAACGCTCTGACGGATGCGGTGATGCTGCCACGCCTGCGGGCGGTGACCAAAGAGGGTGCCATCGACGAGCTGCTCGGCGCACTGGCAGCCGCGCACCCGGTTGAGGATCTGCCGCAGGTGCGACGGCAACTACTCCAGCGCGAGCAGGTCATGAGTACCGGCCTTGAGCGCGGCATTGCCGTGCCGCACTGTCGTACGGCGGCGGTGAGCCGGGTGCTCTGTGCCCTCGGGCTTAAACCTGAGGGCTTGGACTTCGGGAGTCAGGATGGCGCGCCGGCACAGATCGTGGTCCTCATCCTGGCCTCCACGTCAATGCCCACACCCTATGCGCAGACCTTGGCAGTGCTGCTGCACGCGCTGAACCACATCCAGCGCACGGAGCTTTTCGCGTGCGTGGACGCGGCAGCTCTCCGCGCCATGATTCTGGATGCCGTGGAAGAGGTCGGCGAATCCAAGGGCTGATCGGCGCCGTCGGCATGAGGCGTACACGAGAAGAGCGTGGCGCGGACCGTACGGGCGGCAGGCGCCGCAGGAGGTTCGTTCTTACCTGAACGGGCGACCCTAGCGCCCTGTGGAGGCAGAGGGACGCACAAGCCGAGCCGACACGGGTTGCTCCGGCCGCGGCCCGACGGTACATTCCGCGGCTCGCAAGGCCCCCCAACCCCGGCGCGCTACCTGGAAAGCAGGCCCATGCGTTCTGAACTGCTGTTTGCGGACTACACTCCGTCCAACCTGGAACCCAAGAACTCGATCGGCGCCAAGTGGCAGCGCCTGCTCGACGCCTTGGATCTCAAGCGTACGGTCGCGGGGAAGCGCGTGGCGCTGAAGATGCATCTGGGGGGCGGCGTCGGGTTCAGTACGATTCACCCCTTCCTGGTGCGGCAGTTGGTCACCAAGACGCAAGCCGCCGGGGCGAAGGAGGTCTTTCTCTGCGACGGTCCGGGGGCGGTGCGTTCGGCGGCGCAGCGCGGGTACACGCCGGAGACCGTGGGTTGTCAGATTGTCCCGGTGGCCGGGACGGCGGACAAGTACGTCTACCCTACTTGCCTAGAGCCGCCCTTCCGCGAGTTAGCGCAGGTGGAGTTGGCCGGGGAAATTGTCGACGCCGACGCCCTTATCGACCTAGCGCACGTGAAAGCCCATGGGGCCTGCGGTTTTGGCGGCGCCTCGAAGAACCTCAGCATGGGGGCCGTGGTGACCAGCACCCGGCGAAAACTGCATGCTCTCGAGGGTGGTCTGCTATGGGATAAGGACGCCTGTACCCACTGCAAGGCCTGCTTGGAGAACTGCCCCAACCATGCTATCCGATTCTCGGAGCAGGGCAGCTTCGACGTTTTCTACCACAACTGCAAGTTCTGCCAGCACTGCGTCCTCATCTGCCCAGCCAAGGCCATCCGTCTGGTGGGCGGCGGCTATCGCGACTTCCAGAAGGGCATGGCCTTGACCACGTCGGCGGTGCTCAAGACCTTCGCACCCGAGAGTACGCTCTTCATCAACGTCCTGACCGACATCACCGTCTTCTGTGACTGCTGGGGGATGACGACGCCGGCCCTGGTGCCTGACATCGGCATCCTCGCTGGCCGCGACATCGTGGCCATCGAACAGGCGTCTCTGGATCTCATCAAGACAGAGAACCTCATTCCCGGCGCCTTGCCAAAGGGTAGCGAACTACGCCCCGGGCGCCATCTCTTCGAGCAGATCCACGGCAAAGATCCCTACGTCGTCATTGACTACCTGGCAGAGCTCGGGCACGGCTCGCGCGAGTACACCCTCAGGCCGGTGGACTGAAGCGCGACGGCACCCCGGTGAGACAGCTCATCGGCTTCCTCGACCCACCGGCCTGCTGACGCATCCTGCGTCTGGCTGGGCCTCTTGGCCGGGGGTTGGATCTAGTCCACATGGAGTTGCTTCGCCACGTGTCGGGTCTCGGCTTGGCGATACAGGATGGAATGTTCTCCGTCCTCGGCCTTTTTCGTCCTATAGACCTTGATCCCCAGGCGGTCATAGAGACGGTTGGCCTGATGCTCTTCCGGAAAGTCGGAGGTGCAAACACGGAAGTACTTGCGTCCGGTGCCGTAAGCCTCTGCGACGGCTTTCTGCACCAGCCGGTAGCGGTTCCTGGAGAGGCCGCTGAGCTTCTGGGGGGCATAGGCGGTCCAACTGGCCCAGACCGCTTCTTCCTGATCTTCCGGGTTGAAATGAAGTCCAAAAACCCCCAGCACCTCGTCCCTATCGCAGAGGACCCAATGGCGGGGCTGGCGCAGGCCCAGCGCCTCCAGTTGGGCGGTATGTTTGCCAGGTTCCAGACTCTCCTCCATTTCCCATTCGGGCTTGTCGTCGGACTCAAAACGGAACGAGGCGCGGATCAGCTTCAGGGCGGCGGGAAGCGTTTCTCGGGAAAGAGGCAGGATGCGGACCCGGCTTCCTTCGTCGTCAGGCGGGGCCGCGGGTTCTGGAGATTCCAGGATGATGCTCACCTCGCCATGGGGAATGTCCTGCCTGAGGTCCTGCCGCAGGCGCGCCACGGTGTCCATCACCTCTCTCATGGTCTTGTCTGGAGCGAAGCTCAGGGCGATGTCGATCAACACCCGGCGTCCCATGCGCCGCGAACGGACGCCGTGGAAACCGTCGTATCCGTCGAAATGACGGGCCAGATTCCGGGTGATCTTAAGTTGCAGCTCCTCGCCCAGGGTCTTGTCCAGCAGATCGAGAACGCCGTCGCGGACGGTTGGCACAAAGGAGGCGAGAGCATAGACGGTGAAGAACAGGGCGCAGGCCGGATCGATATAGATCGACCATGACAGGGGGCGCAGGACCAGGGTCAGGACAAGTGCAACCAGAACCACCAGACAGGACAAGGTGTCAGCCCGTTTCGCCCGCCATTCCATCTCGATCAGGGGACTGTTGGCCAGCCGGGCCAGCTTCAGGTTGCGCCACCAGAGCCAGCCGCTGATCAGGAGGCCGATAAGCTGGGAGAGTACCCCGAGGGCAGTGAAGCCGGCATGTAGTTCCAGCGGGTGAAAGATACGGTTAAGCGCAAACCCAGCCATGCCCAGAAGCCCGAGCATAAAGAGGAGGGACCCGATCACGCCGCCAAGGCTCTCCAGCTTTCCCGTACCGTAGTCATAGTCATGCACGTCCCCCTTGCGTATCCGGCGCAGGATGCCCCAGGCAATTGTGCCAGCCGCGATACTTCGGGCGTAGTCCAGCATGTCTGCATAGAGCAGCATGGATCCGGACAACACGGCGATGGCCACCACCGGCAGGAGGCTGCCCATATCCAGCAGGACGCCGAGACGCACCGCCCGCTCCTGAGCCTTGAGGATGTCCGGGCCTGCGCTATGGGCGATATTCATATCTTCTCGATCATCTGGGAGAGGGTTACGGCCAAACTCATAACGTAGGCGGCCGCCGAGGGTGCGCAATGCCCGTACCGACGAAAGCGCCACGCTGGGTGGCACGGCGGGCAGTCAGCTCGAGGCGGTGGAAGCGCTGTGGCGTGACCGACAACGCCGGGCCGGGGGCGCGACGGCGTGGCGCTGCGCCGCCACCGCTTAAAAGGCGGCCTGTGCAATAAGGATGGGCCGAGGTATTCAGCCCCACTTCATACCAGCCCAGGGCAACGCCCTGGGTACCCGTCCACAGCGCGGATTGAGCCCTGAA
>CAIZKT010000838.1:0-4503 GCA_903933565.1 uncultured Victivallales bacterium
CCAAGCCCAGGGTTGGCCGCGGCTCAGGCATACCCTGGGTGATCAAGGCAGCCAACCCAGTCTACCCCAAAAGGGTTGGGTCAGGGAGCCAAGACGCAACCCCGTTGGGGTAGGAGGCCATGACCCTATATGACCCAGGGTAGCGGCACCCTGGCCGCAACCCTGGGATCTGAGCCACAGCCCCGTTGGGGCAGGGACATGCACCTGAGTTGTAACCCATCGGCAAGCACGCCATCGTCTTGGACGAAGGCGAGGGCAATCGCGGCGCCGGCATTGACCTCTCGCATACCGGCGTGGCGGCATCCTGCTGCTGGACAGCGCCCGCAATACCCTTACCGACAACCACATCCGCCACGTCGACGAGGCCTACAAGCACACTGTCGGCGTGATCCTGCAGGGCGGCAAGGGCAACACGGTGACCCACAACATCTTTGTAGACGGCGAGCCGTTGCGGGGCTCCCTGAGCAACCACGCGAACAACTGGGCCAACGCGGTCGTCGAGGGCAACATCTTCGCTTGGCACAACCCCGAATCGCCCGGCTTCACCTGCGGCAAATTCGGTCCGGATGCCCTGCGTCTGGATCGCAATCTCTACAGCCCGCCCGCAGGCGTGGAGCCCAAGTTCGGCCGTGGCAGCGGCGTGCCTCTGGACGAGTGGCAGACGATCGGGTTCGATCAGCACAGCGTGATGGGCGACGCGCTGTTCGTGGCCCCGGTGCGGGACGACTGTCGATGCCGACCTCGATCATGTGCAGTGCGGTGGTATGGCGCCAAAGGTGGGGAGTGACGGTCCGGTCGCGTAGGGAGGGGCAGCGGGTGGCGGCCTCCTGGGCCAGTTGGGCGACGCGGCGGCCGATGCCGAAGCGGGTCAGGGGTTGGCCCCTGGCGTTGACGAACAGGCGGTCGGAAGCGATCCCGGCGCCATGGCGCTGCTGCAGGTACTGGTCGATGGCCTCGCAGGTCCTGGGCCAGAGGGGAACCGTACGGGTCTTGCCGCCCTTGCCGGTGAGGGAGACCACCGCGGCGGCGCGGTTCACGTGCTCGGGCCTGAGGTCGGCGACCTCCTGGACCCGTGAGCCGGTGTTGTAGAACAGTTGCAGCATGGCGTGGTCGAGGGCGCCGATTAGGCGACTGGTGTCGGGCACCGCCAGGATGGCCTGGACTTCGTCCTCGGCCAGACTGGGCGGCGGCTCGCAGGGGGTGCTCTTCAAGACGATGGCCTGGACGGAGACGCTGAACTGCATGAGTTCGGGCATGCTGCGGGCCAGGAAGCGGTAGAAGGTCTTGATGGCGGCGAGGCGCTGGTTGCGGGTGGCGGCGGCATTGCCTCGGTCGCGTTCCAGGTGGTCGAGGAAGGCCAGGACCAACTCGCGGTCCAGGTGCCCGATCTGCAGCTTCTCGGGCTCGGTGGCGAGACGCTCGCAGGCGAAGCCGATCAGCAGTCGGATCACGTCGCTGTAGCTGGCGATGGTGTTGGTGGCCAGGCCGCGCTGGGCGGCAAGATAGGCGGTGAAGAAGCCGGTGACGGCGTGAGCGAAGGTCATGGTTGCGGGTCCTGGTTGCGGACAACGTGGTTGCGGAAGCGTTCGGCGGCGGCGCGCAGGGCCGCCGCGTCGTGGTGCAGGTAGCGCTGGGTGGCGAAGAGGTTGCTGTGGCCCATGGCCGTGGCCAGCACGGGCAGCAGGGCATTGACGTCCTTGCCTGCCTCTCGCCACTGCGCGAGGCAGGCCGAGGCGTAGTTGTGGCGCAGGTCGTGGAGGCGCGGGGGCGGCTGGCCCCAGATGCCGCAGTGCCGGCAGAGGCGCCGGAAGTCGCCGTAGAGCCGGGCGCGGTTCAGCGGGGCACCCTGCGCGTCGATGAACAGCGGCGAGGTGCGGGAACCGCTCGCGTAGGTCTGCCGGGCGGCAAGGTAGGCGGCCAGGGCGGCGTAGGCCGACGGGCTGAGAGGCACCAGGCGCTGCTTGCCGAGCTTGCCCCTGGCCACGTGCAGATACGAGCCGTCCGCGGCGATGTCCTGTGGGGTCAGGGCCAGGGCTTCGCGGCAGCGCAGGCCGGTGGCGTACAGCAGGCCCACGAACATGGCGGCGCTGCGGGCCCGCATGGGGTCTGCGGCCAGGAGCGCAGGGGCGGCGTCCTTCAGGGCGGCGACCTGTGCGGGGGCGAGGGGGAAGAAGCGTATGGGCCGCGGGTGCCGGGGCAGGATGTCGCGGGGCAGGTCCGCGCTGGCCGGATGTCTGGCCTGGAGCCAGCGGCTGAACTCTCGCGGCGAGGCCATGCGGGTCTGGCGGGTGAAGGGGGCCAGGTGCGTGGTGCTGGCCACGTAGCGCTCCAGGCAGTCCAGCGCGAGCAGTCCGGCCTGGCCGCAGTCGGCGTCGGCGGCCAGGAAGCGGTCGAAGTAGCCCAGCGTGCGGGCCTGGTCGGTGTAGTCATAGCCCTGCATGCGCTTGAAGGCCACGAAGCGGTCCATGGCCTCGGCCAGAGGGCTGCGGAAGACCGTGGCGGGGGTGTTCATGCCCGGGCTCCCGGCCACGGCAGGGCGGCCTGTTGCAGGGTCTGCACATCGAGTCTGCCGTACGCCAGGGTGCTGGAGGCACTGCGGTGGCCCAGCATGTCGGCCAGATCCATGTAGGGGACCTTCCCGACCAGACGGGCGGCGAAGGCGTGGCGGAACCCGTGCGTGCCGCGCGACACGCCCGGGGGCAGTCGCAGGCCGGCCTCCCCGAGCCGTCGGCGGACGATCCGCGAGAGCTCCCGCGAATGCGCCAGCGGCGCGCCGCTGCGCAGGTCCAGGAACACCTCCCGGCAGGGCGACTGCGGGCGGCCGTCCAGAAGCCAGTCGGCCAGCCGGTTGCCCGCCTCCACGGTCAGGTGCTGCCCGATGGCCGGTCCGCCCTTGCAGCCCGGGAAGCCGATGCGCTCTCTCTCCCAGTCGAGGTGCTCCAGGCACAGCCGGCGGACCTGCGCCCCGCGCACCCAGTAGGTGGCCAGCAGGCAGACGATGGCCGCGTCGCGCCGGCCCTCTGCGTCGGACCGCCCGATGCTGCTGTCCAGCGCCGCGATGCAGGGCTCCGGCAGGGCCCTGGGCAGACGGCTGGGCGTTCCGTCCCGCACCGTGGGCACAAGGGCCGCCAGGTCCCGCGGCAGCAAGCGTTCTTCCCAGGCGAAGCGCAGGAACGAGCGCAGCGCAGCGTGCATGTCCCGCCGCGAACCGGGGCCGTGCCGAGGCGCGTAGTCGGCCAGGAAGGCGTCGATCGTCTCCGGCACCAGCCTGGCGAACAGCTCCGCGGCCGTCCCCGGCGGTCCCAGGAAACCGAACAGCCGGTCAAGGTAGGCCAGACGCTTGCCGACCTTCTCCACGCTCACGGCGCGGACGGTCGACGAGTAGTGCCGGTAGCGCTCGCGAACCTCAGCCAGCGCCCCGGTCTCCGCAGAACGGACAGCCATGGTGCACTTCCTTTCCGTGAACCGTCACGTAAGGAAGACGCTCTTTGGCCGTCCCGCATTATGTTGCGTATTGCAGCCCTGCTCGCCATCCGTCAGGCGTCACTGGCCAAGACACGCAACATAAGGTCGGGGGTGCCATTTCCGTCGCCACCAAGGCGGTTTTTCCACCGGAAAGGCACACCCCATTTTTCCACACGGAAACCCGTTCAGCTCAGGATAGAGTGACATTATTCGCAGCCTGCCAATCACTTGCGATGCAAACGACGGATCGGCGGATCTAGAAGTCTGAACTTATCGTTATTGTCTGCCGGCATAGGGAAAAACCCCCCGCTCGGAATGCCTGTGAGCGCGGTTCTTACCCTAGAATGCGAGACAGCAGGAGGCGACCCGGTAGGGAATAACTAGGTAAAAACGGCGCTTCCGGGTTTCTTGTGGGTCAGGTCTAATCCCATGCTGCACCAGCGGTGCCCGTGCGAGAATGGGCGCCGAACTGTACCCGGTGAGGCAGGTAAATGCTCGTCGGAGCAGGGGCACGGCTGGTGCAGCATGGGCTCCTTATGCCACTGTAATATCACATTGCAGTGCTGACGCTTACAGAAGTCCGTGCGAGAAACTCATCCGACTTAGTCACGGCCAGAGGCCCGTCAACCCCGCCAAAACAGCACTTCCAGGCACGATTTCTACCCACAAGAATCCCAGAAGAGCCATTTTCTACGGCCAATTACTTGGACTCAATGACCGTCTCTTCCGCCCGCAGGGCGTGGAGGTCGGCGGGCCGTCATGCAGGAGGGCAGGACTTCCGCCGTCTCCGGTCGGCGCCACGCAACCCCTGGGGACCCCGTCGGGACGTGTCGCGAATGCCAGACGGATGTTCCCCCCATATCCACACTTCGTCATTTCCGTAACGTACTCTTTTTGTAGTCTTTACGGCGATTATGAAGTTTCACCTTGGTGACCACAATCGGGGCTGGCATGTGCGATAGGGTGGGGAGCTTGACGTGGGCGGCATCCAGCAGTTGGGTGAGGAGAGGACGCGGCTTGGGAGTGTCGATCAGAACG
>CAIZKT010000839.1:0-3706 GCA_903933565.1 uncultured Victivallales bacterium
ATCTTCGTGAAACCGAACTCCTTGCAGCGCGTCAGCATGTGCCGGACGCCGGCCGGACCCCACTCGGGTCCGTCTTTCTTCAGCATCCAGTCGCTGTGAGTGAGGGGCGAAGACAGGGTGATTCTACTCATGCTGGACTCCTGCTGAGTTAGCCATCTCTCTGCTACACGATGAACCCTCTCGGCGAATAGGCAAGCGCTGTTGGGGCGCATGTCAGTTCCGTAGGGGTTCTGTTTCGATCGTCTCCGCGTCCGGCGAGCAGAACGGGCCCCTTGACTCTTGGGGAGAATTCCGGCGGGACGTGTCGCGAATGCCAGACGCCGTGGAGCGCTGCAAGCGCGGCAATTCATCAGCCCAGGGCACCGCCCTGGGAATGGAATCGTCAACGAGATTGAGCCCTGCAGGGGCGGCATACCGACAGTCCATGGGCGCCACGCCAGGTATCCCGCCCCTTCAGGGCTAAGAATCTGGGGTATGCCAGGTATCCAGGGCGGTGCCCTGGGCTGAGGGATTACGCCCCTTCTGGGCTGAAGAGGCAGAGGCGAACCAGCGGCTTCTGTGACGGGGGGTGCCGCCGCAGGAGCGCAGCGTTGGGACGGGGGTGCCAGTACCCGACTCCGACCGCACGCTCGGCGTGCGAGCGGTAAGCGCCCCGCGCCGCCAAGCAGACGGGGAAAGTCAACAGCATTGGGGCGCCGCCGGCCGCCATGCGGATTACTGCAGGGCAGGGGACGGGCGCGTTCAGAGCCAGGGTGTCGGCGGCAGCTTCTGCCAGGCGACGTGCCCGTCCACATAGAGGATGTTGGCTCCGAGGTTGTGCACCGGAGCGATGGCGGTGCAGGTATTATTGTCAGGGTAGTTGGGGTTCCAGGCAGTGGGGTACTCGCCGAGCATCCTGCCCTGGGCGGGATTGTTGTCCGCCGTGTCCACCATCAGGAAAGCCCCGGAGGGCTGGGCATAGGAACGCCAAGTTCGGAGTGTTCCTGATCGGGTCTTGTTGAGTGCACCATTTCCGGCCTTGCTCCTGGCTCCGGGGCCGTTGGGTGTGGCGGTCCGCCGACGGCGGTGCTGGTTTTCCTCAGAGCCTGTTCTTCCCAGCCTTCTGTGATTGACAGCTGTTCTTCCGTCTTCTTCGCATGTTCTTCCCTCTGGATTCAGGGCCATCGGGCGAGGTGTCCGGGCTGGAGGCGGAGAGCCTGGAGAACCGGGACGATGGCAAGGCCCGTGACTTGGTGCGTGATCTGCAGACGCAGGTTCCGCCCGAACCGCTACAACGCTGACCACCAGCAGTGCTGCCTGCGGCCGAAGTGCGTGCGCGAGTGTAAGCGCCGCCGCCAGCGCGAGTGGTATGCCCGTAAGTGCCGGGATGACCCGAATTTCGTCGCGGAGGCCCGGAAGCGCTGTGCGGCAGCGAACCGCGCGCGTCGGGCTCGGGTGGACGCGACAGCGGCGTCTCCTGCCGCCGCGCCGGCCGAAACGACTCCGCAGGCACTCTTCGAGGTCCTCTCCGGCTTCCTCTCGCAGCTGACCGACACCACCGATCCGGCAGAGCTCTCGGCGTCAATGCGCGACTACCGCGAGCGGGGCCGGCGGGTGGCGCTCGTCACGGTCGTTTCTGCGGGCAGCGGTTGACACACTTTTTTCCTCTGTTACTCGACGCTCGTTTTACCCACGAAAGGGGCTGTTACTCGACGCTCGCTATTCCATAGACAACGTGACTGCAGTTCCTTACGGAATGTTACTCGACGCTCGTTCGTAGCTGTCCTCCGATCATGGACCTTACGGGCGCAGGGCGCGCCGGGCATGGGGCCCGTGCCGCCGCTGCGGTTCGGATCTGTGAAAGGAGACAGGCACGAGATGGCTGCGATCGTCAAAGAACCGGTCTGCCGGGAGCGCATCCGGCAGATCCCGCGGGGCTTCAGCTGGGTGGATCACCGCCTGGTGCGGGAGCACTACATCGAGCGCTGTTCGCAGGGGGCACTGGCTCTGTATCTGTTCCTGGTGACCGTCGCGGACGCCCAGGGGCTGTCGTGGTGGAGCGATCGGTCCCTGGCTGCCCGCCTGGGACTGGACACCGATCGGCTGCGACAGGCCCGTGCCGAACTGCAGGCCGCCGACCTGGTGGCCTACGAGCATCCCGTCTGGCAGGTGCTGCCGCTCAAAGGGGGTGCCTGATGCGTACCGAACAGTGGCAGCGGATCCACGCTGTGCATGCCGAGTTGGCGAGCATTCGGAGTGTGGCGACGTACCTGGGACTCAACCGCCGCACCGTGCGCGCAGCGCTGCGCTCCGACCGACCACCACGGCAGACCCCTGCGGCACGCGGTAGTCTCATCGATCCGTACCGGGGCTGGCTGCTGGCCAAGCTGGAGCAGTACCCGGAGTTGACCGCCGCACGGCTCCTGCAGATGCTGCGCGAACAGAAGTACGGCGGCGGCTACAGCGTGGTCAAGCGCTGCGTGGCCGAACTGCGTCCCCGCCTGCGCCCGGCCCACTTCACCCTGGAGTTCGCGCCCGGAGAGTGCGCCCAGGCCGACTGGGGCTGCTGGCGCAGCGTCGAGGTGCCCGGCGGGCGCCGGCGGCTCTCGTTCTTCGTGATGGTGCTCTGTCACAGCCGCATGCTCTACGCCGAGTTCTTCTACGGCGAAGCGATGGAGCACTGGCTGGCCGCTCACCGCAACGCCTTCGAGTTCTTCGGGGCGGTACCGGCCAAGGTCATGGTCGACAACTGCAAGACCGCCGTCAGCCGGCCCAGGATCGGCGATCAGCCCGCGGTCTACAACTCCCAGTACCTGGACTTTGCGGCTCACTACGGCTTTAAACCCGTCGCCTGCGCCCCGAAAAGCCCCCAGCAGAAGGGACGGGTCGAAAATGCCGTGGGCTACTGCCGCACCTCATTCCTCGCAGGTCGCGAACCGGCCGGCATCGAGGCCAGCAACGCGGCCCTGGCCCACTGGCGCGACACCGTTGCCAACGTGCGACTCCACAGTACCACGGGACGGCGGCCGCTGGATCTGTTCGCAGAAACCGAGCGGCCGGCCCTCGGGCCACTTCCCGCCGGGCCTTACCCCTGCACCGTCGGCAAGACCGTACTGGCCTCCAGCCGCTTCCGCGTCACCGTCGACACCAACCGCTACAGCGTACCCTCCTCGTTGGCCTCGCAGAAGCTCTCCCTGCGCCTGGCCGCCGACCGCGTCATGCTCCACGACGCCCAGCAGCGGCTCATCGCGGACCACCCGCGCTCCTACGGGCACCGGCAGAACGTTCTCAACCCCGAGCACGAGCGTGAACTGCTCCTGCGCACCCGGTACGCCCGCGACCAGCAGCAACTCGCCCGCTTCCTCTCGCTCGGTACGGCCGCCGAGCCGTATCTGACCGGCTTGCGCGAGCGCCGCCCGGACTGGCGCAGCCATGTCAGGCGCATCAACGCCCTGATCGAGATCCACGGCCGCGACGAGGTCGCACGCCTGCTCGCCGACGCCTGCGAGCACCACGCCTTCTCCTGCGAGTACGTGCTCAACATCCTCGAAGGCAGGAAGCGGCTGCTGCCCGAACCCGGCGCCCTACACCTCACCCGCGGACACGACCTGCTGGAACTCGACCTCCCCGAACCCGATCTGGACGCCTACTGAAACGGAGCCCCCCCATGACCGACCCCCTGACCGGCTGCCTGCAGCAGCTCAAGCTCGACTGGATGCTCGACAAC
>CAIZKT010000840.1:0-4004 GCA_903933565.1 uncultured Victivallales bacterium
CCGTGACACACCCCAGCCAATGGCGGTGAAGGCCGTCGCCGTCACGCCTCCCTCGACGGCGCGCTCCGTGTACCAGAACTCAGTGAACCGCGCAAGTTGAACGCCGGTCGCCGGAGGGGCTTGACCGGCTCCGCCGAGGGGGCGAAAAGTTGAGCAGACGGCTATGGTTTCGGTAGCTTACACACGGAACCAGAGGACCGTCTGCTCATGGCTACCGTACAGCCTGCTTTGGCCTGGGGCAACCGGCAGAGCCAACTGCACGTCGTTGCGCGTCCGGATGGATTGCTGGAGATCGTCCTGGGGCTGCACTGCATCGAGGTGGTGCCGCGGGACCCGGGCAGCGTGCAGTACCGCATGGCGATGGGGCGGCTGATCAATGCGGGCTGGGAGGTGACGGCGCTGGGGGAGCGTTTCGGCCACGACACGCGTACCCTGCGGGGATGGGCTGAGGCGCTGCTGTGCACGGACCCGGCAGCGATGCTGCGTGGGCTCTCCGGCCGTGGCGCCGACGGCAAGGTGACCGCCGAGATCGTGGAGTTCGTGCTGGACTGGTGGGATGATCTCTGCGTCCGGGCGAGGAGCTTCCGCACGCGTATCCTGGCGAAGGTGGCGCAGGTGTTCAAGGTGCGGGTCAGTTGGGAGGCGTTGCGTCCGGCCCTTCTGGCCCGTCGGCGGGCCAGGGCCGCAGAGGAGCGTGCGACCGCCGCCGTGGATGTCTGCCCGGCGATGGGTTGCGCGGACCGGGGGAGCGGCGAGGCTGACCCCGGCGGCAACCCGCAACCCGTGGCCGGTCCGGCCGCGGCGGAGCCGGTCGAAGTCCCGGCAGCCGAGGCTGCGGCAGGCACGCTCAGGCTGGACTCCGGCAGTCGCCTCCCGGCGAGCCCTTGCGCGAACGGGACCGACAGTGAGACGGAAACCGGGCTCGACCCGCAACCTGTGGCCGGTCCGGCAGTGGTCGCCGGCGCGGCCATGCCTGTGCCTGCGGTCATTCCCGGCGGCTCGGCGGTCCCGGCGCGCGGCCCGGTTCTGGTGCACCACGCCGGTCAGGTGTTGGCAGCCCGTTGGCTGGACCGTGCCGGAGTGACCCCCCGCAGCGCCGACGGCGCGCCGCTGGTGTGGTGCGCGCAGGAGTTGCAGGGAGCGGCCAACATCGAGCAACTACGGGATGTGAACGGCACGGACCTGGCCTGGTTCACCGGCGGGCCAGTGCCCACGGACCAGACGCAACGCCAGACACTGGCACGGCTACTGGCCGAGAGCCCGGCACTGTGGCTGGATCTGCTGCGGGGCAACGCCCTGCTGCTCGCTGACGGCCCCGGGCGGGGGACGGTGTTCTACTACGACCCGCACACCAAGGAGTACACCGGCGGCCAGCCCTTCCTGAAGGGGTGGTGCGGCCGGCGGCACGGCGTGGCCAAAGTCCTGCACCTGGACTTCTTCCATACGCGCAGTGGGCATCCCTGCTTCATGGTCCCTGCCGACAGCTACGAGGATATGCGCGAGCGGTTCTTCGCCGAACTGGAGTGGTTCGACCTGCTGTTCCCACCCGAGGGCCGGAAGGAACGGCTGTTCGTGATCGACCGTGCCATCTTCGGCATCGAGACCTTCGAGCGCTTCACCGCCCGGCACGACCGGCTGCTGACCTGGGAGAAGCGCTATGCGGGCGACGGCTGGGTGGAAGGCGCTCCCGAGACCGCGTTCGTTCTGACCCGTCCGCGCAACCGCAGCGACGACCTGCTGGAGTGGACGTTCCAGGTGCAGGAGCAACCGTGGCGGCGTGCCCCGGCCTGGCGCCGCTTCGTGGTGCGCGCCACCAACCCCGAAGGTCGTACCATCGAGGTTGCCGCACTCTGCTCCGACCCCGCTATCCCGGTTGCGGCTGCGGTGACGCTGATCTTCAGCCGCTGGCTGCAGGAGAACGACTTCCGCATCCTGGACCGGCACTTCGGCATCATGCAGATGACCTCGCGCCGTTCGCAAACCTACGCCGATCTTGCCCAGACCCTCACGGACCGCCCGGTGGAGAGCATCGAGTACAGGGAACTGCACGCTGCCGCCGCCGCCCTGCGCCGGAGTCTGCAGAAGTTGCTGTACGACCGCGAGCGGGTCGTCGACACCCTGAAGCAAATGGACCGCGACAGTGCGGGGGCCCGCCTGCGCCTTGACCGGGACATGCCCGCCATCAAGAGGCGCTTCGAGCAGTGCCAGGCAGATCCCGACGCCTGCGGCAAACACCTGCGGGAGCTGGCTGCCCTGGGCGCGCTGGCCGCAGAACTGGAGGCGTGCAGAAACACCCTCCGCAGGACCAGTCGTGGCCGGCCCAAGCTCGAAACGCGGCGCGAGCTGCTTCAGGCCGGCATCGACAGCGCCAAGAGCCAATCCGACGCCCTCGAACAACGACTCAAAGCCGCGAACCGCGAAGACTCCAAGCTGCGCTTTCTGGCTGCCGAAGGAGCCTGCCGCCCGGATACTGCCGCCAAACACCTCATGGACTGCACCAAGATCATCGCACGCAACGTGTTCTACTGCCTCCTCGGGGAGTTCCGCCGGCATTACGACAACCGTCGCGACGACATGGCTATCCTGCGGCTGGTCACGCGCGCCGCCGGGACCCTGCATCTGCGCGACGGCGTCCTGCACATCGGCCTGTGGTTGCGCGCCAGCCTCGACCCGGCAGTGCGGGCCGCCATCAACCGCTTCCTTGCCGATGTGTCCGCCCGGACCCGCGACCACTTCCAGGGACGAGCCGTACCCGTGCAGATCTCTCTGCTCCAGGTTGCCCCGGTGCTGTGAAGGGGACCGTCGACACCGCAAAACGACCGGCGTTCAACTTGCGCGTCCCCGTGCGGGAGTCACTGAGGTCTGGTGTACCGTCCGCCGGCCAGTTCGACCAAGCGCACGGTGTCGTCGAAGCGGACGTGTCCCTTGAGTCGCAGCAAACGCTCGTTCAGTCCCTGCACTGCGGCCGCAAAGGCCTCGCGGTCCGCCGTGCCGGGCGGGCTCAGCGACACCGAACTGAGTGCCGCCGGAGCCGCAGCCAGGGGCGGTTCGGGGGTTCGCTCGTGTTTCAGGCCGTCGATGAACGACCAGGGTATGCAGCCATGCTGCACCGTGATCTGGGCCGCCCTCCGGTTCATGTCGCCCAGCAGGCGCCCGAGCCGCGCCAGTTCGTCGGGGGTAACCAGATCGGCCTTGTTGAGCACCAGTCAATCGGCAGCGCAGACCTGGCTGCCGGCCGCCCGCAGGAAGGGCGCGACCGCGGTGAAGTGGGCGGCGTCCACCAGGCAGAGGTTGGCGCGAACCGCGAACCGCCCCGCCAGCATCGGCACGTCGAGGACGCCCTCCAGATCGCGCGTCTCGCTGACCCCTGTCGCCTCAACCAGCAGCAGGCCCACAGCAGCCATGGCGGCGACTTCGGACAGAGCCTCCAGCAGCGCCACCTGAGTGCAGGCGCAGAACAGGCTGCCACGGTTGATCTGCAGCGCTCTGACTCCGGTAGACGCCAGCCTCTGTGCGTCGACCCCGAGGGCCCCGAACTCGTTGATCAGCAGGACCGGCTGCCGGCCGCGGACCTCCGGCAGACCGAGCAGATGGTTGAGGACCGTGGTCTTGCCGGCGCCGAGATAGCCGGTCAGAAGAAGCACAGGGATACGCTCTGACGTGGCAGATGACATCATTCCCGGGCACCTCATAGGTCCCTGATCCACTCCCTGATCACGGCCGAGTCGGGTGTGTCACGCACGGACTTGAGCTGGTAGCGCGCCACCACCACGGCCGGCAACTGGCTCGTGATGACCCCGTACGAGGCGATGATCTGCGGATCGGTGACCTCGCGGATTGAGACCTCGGCACCGAGTTCGGTGACGGCGCGTTCGAGCCGTCGGCGGATTTCCGCCGCCTGCTCGGTGCCGGTGCAAAGCAGGTAGACGGTCCCCTTCCGGCGGGCGATCCGGACCTTCAGCTTCTCGTTGATCCGACGCTGGATGGCCGCGATCAGCTCGTCC
>CAIZKT010000841.1:0-2236 GCA_903933565.1 uncultured Victivallales bacterium
CCTCGCCTCATGTTGCGCGCAACATAACCAGAGGCATGGAAGACCTACCAGCGGTTTCGGGCCATCGAAAACACTGCTAAGGGTTTGCAGAAGCGACTAAGTCAGCAGCTAATGCCTTTGAGGCAATGCGTTCTGTGGGAACGGCACCGGATCACGTTTGAGGCAATGCGTTCTGTGGGAACGGCACCGGATCACGGCACCGGATCACGGCACCGGATCACGGCACCGGATCCAATTCCTTCTGTGGGAACGGCACCGGATCCCAGAACATGAAGGTCAGCGAGTTGTCAAAAGCCCAGCGGCTTGCCAAGGAACACCGGCCGCTGATCGTGGAGAAGTGGTATGAGCACCTTGGTTGACACCGTGAGACTCGCCGTCTTCCACGACGGCCACATCGTGGTCACGATGGACAGCGGGGTGGAGGTCCGGTTCCCGGTTGCCGACAATCCCCGACTTGCACGGGGCACTCCCACCCAACTGAACCACATTGAGGTGTCCCCCTATGGCCTCCACAGGCCGGATCTTGACGAGGACCTGTCATTCCGTGGGCTGCTGAATGGCGACTATGGGCAGAGGACAGCAAGCCGAACAAGAGCAAGCAGGCGGACGCTCAGCTCTTCGCGCCGCTGATGCTCGACGTTCCGAGCAGCCGTGTAAGGGTGTCTGAGGCTGCGCCCGGCGTCGGCCTCAGCGAGCCAAGCGCTACAGGGTCGGTCCCGTCGCCAAGGGCTCACTCGTGCTTCCGCCAGGTGAGGCGGTCTGGGCCTACCACTTGGCCTCGCGGTCACCGAGCAGGTCGAGGGTGCGCTGTTCGATAAGCTGGTTGCGGCCTTCCATGCGTTTGGTAACGCGACGGCGCAGCTCCCCCAGGTCGGCCTCTTTGGTGGCAAGCTCGCGCTCCAAGGCCTGCTGCTTGACATCGAAGGCCTCAGCGAGCTTCAGCTTCAGGCTGGCGACCAGGGGTTCACGTGCCGCTCCCTGGGCGGCGCGCGCTTTCTGGGCCAGGCCGAGACACTCGTCTTCGAGACGGCAGGCACGGACGGCCCGCTCATACTCGCGGGGCTTGTCCTTCTTGAGGTCGACCAGGTGGTCGGCTTGCTCGAGCAGCCGGTCGGTCATCTCGTTGGCTTCGTCGCGGTCGCGTTCGGCGACCACCTGGAGTTCTGCCAACTGGGCAGGGAACACCTCATCGAGTTCGCGCAGGACGGCCTGTTTCTGGGCCGGGTCATCCCAGTCGCCGAGGGCCCGGTCGAGCAGCGCCTTGACCTCGGGTTTGGCGGCGGCTGGGGCCTTGGCCTGGTCCGCGGCGCGCAGGCCTACGACCCAAAAAAGGGCGACGGCAAGCAGGCTGCGGGTGGCGCTTCGACAGACGATCTCGAGGTGGCGCATGATCAGACTCCTTTTTCCAGACGTACTGCCGCACGCCCTCACTGTCCTACCTGGGCGGCATCGAAGCTACCATCCAGAGCGGCGATCTGCGGCAACCAGCGACGGTAGCACTCCAGGTCGAAAGGCGGCGTGCCGAGCAGGTAGTGGTTGACCCCGCGACTGCCGTTGGCTTCCCACTCGATGAGGAACAGCTTCTGTACGCCGCGGGGCGCCCGGATGCGCCCGAGGCCGAGATTGGCGTTGGCCGGCAGGGCGAGAGCTCCGGCCAGCACGATCTCGCCACCATCGGCGTCGCGGATGCTGAAGCGGCCCTGAACCGGCTCGCGGGAGTCGTTGCAGGCCGTGACCCGGCAGTTCCAGCTCTCCGGTTCGCTGACGATAATGCAGACGGGAGCGTGAACGCGTTTGAGATAGTGGTAGGCGAGCTTGCGGCTGAAGTAGTAGTCGACGACGGCATCGGAGAACTGCGGCCAGCCGTCGATCATGTTCCACCAGAGGATGCCGCTGGTACGCCATTTCTGCTGGCGGAAGATTTCGACGAAGAACTTCTTAGCCTCGGCCTGAACAATCTGCGAGGCCACTGCGAAGGCGTCGAGCTCGGTCGGAATGAGTCCAAAGACTTCCATGAGCTGGTCCGCCATGAGTTGAATGCGGTAGCGAATGGTCGAGACGCCGATCATGGGATCGGTGCTGTGGACCAGCCACTCGTGGTTGTCCTTCCAGGGCCAGATGGCGGCGGGGCTGATGAAGCGGCGGATGGAGGCGACATTGGGACAGCCGTGGTAGCCCATCTCCGAGGCGAAGCAGGCGGTGTTGCGGGCATAGTAGTCGCTCTTGTAGTAGTCCC
>CAIZKT010000842.1:0-1729 GCA_903933565.1 uncultured Victivallales bacterium
AACAGTATGCCTGGTCGCCACCCGACGGCAGCCTGGCGAGCACCCCGGAGAACTGGGGCGACTACTCGCCGGCCGCGCGCCAGGCCTTCCCCGGCTGGCTGCAACGCCGTTACGCCGGTGACCTGGCCACCCTGAACCACGCCTGGGGTGCGACGCTGACCTCCTTCACGACGGCCACGCCGCCCCCGGCCACGGACCTCGCCGGGCCGCCGGCCTTCCACGACCCGGCCCACGAGATGCAGGCCTACGACTGGAAACGCTTCCTGGCCGAGGGCCGGGCCGAGTTCATCATCGGCATGGCGGACCGTATCCGCGCGGCCGCGACGCGCCGGGTCATCATCGGCACCAGCGGCGGCGACGGCGGCCACCGCCGCGACAACACGAGTACCGGCATGCTGCAACGCAGCCCATCACTGGATTTCTTCCTGCATCAGGCCACGTACGGTGTGCGCCTGCCGCCCTCGACCGGCGGCTTCAACGCCGTGCTCGACTCGTATGGCGTCAATGGCAAGCTGTTCCTGACCGACATGGACCACCGCCTGTGGACCAAGGCACGCCAGGGCGAAGTCCGCATCAGCGCAGCGGTGAGCTTCAACGACGATACGGTCGGGCACGCCAAGGAGATGGCCATGCAGCGCGACATGTGGCGGCGCGAGTACGCCCGGCTGTGGGTCGCCGGCAACTACGGCGCCTGGCACATGAGCTTCGCCAACCCGGCCGACTACGATCACCCCGAGATCCTGGCTGAAATGCGCTTCCTGCACGAACGGATGCAGCAGGTGGCGACGCGCAACGCGGCGGCAGGCGAAACGAGTGCATGGCCCGGCAGCCAGGCCGAGGTCGCCTTCGTGTTCGACGAGGCGGCCGTGGACTTCGCCCGCGGCGCGCTGGCTGAATACCATGCTGCCGGGATGCTCCAGCAGTGGGCCGAAGCGCACGCCTCGGGTGTGCCGGTCCGCTTCTACTACGCTCAGGATCTGCGCGATGGCAAGGTGCCGCCCGCCAAACTGTACGTTCTCCAGAACCTGCTGGACCTGGATGACGTGCTGGCCAAGCGCGTCCGCGCCCTCCGCCAGGCCGGCGCGACGGTCGTGGCGCTGCAGGGAACGGGCCTGGTGCAACTGGCCACGGGGCGGGAGTCGGTCGTGCGCGAGACGCTCGGTCTGCCGTTGCGGCGTCTGACCGCGGCTGACCGTGCCGAGTCCGCAACGGCAGCCTCGGCAGTCAGCCATCCGCTCCTGGGCGCTAATGCCTGGCAACCAGGGGTCGCATCTCTGGAAGCGGAGAAGCTCAAGGAGGTCGAGGGCATCGCGCTCACGGTGGACGATCCCGCGCTGTCGGTCCTGGCGCGCTATCCGGCGTCGAAGCGCCCCGCGGCCGTGGTCAGCGCCGAGCCCGGGTCTCCGGTGGTGTTCGTCGGCGCCTACACGCTGTCGCGCGACCTGATCAGCCGCCTCGCCGCCTACGCCGGCGCCTGGCGGATCGCGCCGCCGGGGACCGTCGTGGCGGCCGACGCCCATCTGCTCATGCTGCACGCCCTGGCCACGGGCGAGGTCGAGATCGACCTGAACCGGGAAGCTGTCCTGCGCGAACTGCCGCCAGGGAAACGGCTCAACCCGACCGCGCGTCTGCACCGCCTGAGCCTCGAGGCCGGACGCACGGCGCTGTTTGGCCTGGAGTAGGCACCCATGAACAGCATGAGAAAGAAACGCAGCATGGCAAGCATCGG
>CAIZKT010000843.1:0-11178 GCA_903933565.1 uncultured Victivallales bacterium
AGGTCGCATAGGCCGCCCCTTCAGGGCTCAATCTGTGGGGTGAACGGGTACCCAGGGCGTTGCCCTGGGCTGGTATAGAGCGCCCCTTTGGGGCTGAATACCTCGGCCCATCCTTATTGCACAGGTCGAGAATTAAGCGTGAACCGTAGCCACTGGCCACTGGGGGACACCCACCGCGTATGATAGCATGGTATCAACTGATTGGGGCGTTGCCCTGGGACTGGGCGCAGTTCGAGTTCATGAAGAACGCGCTGCTCTGCGTTCTGCTGGCGGCGCCGCTGTTTGCCCTGCTCGGCTGCCTGGTCGTCAGTAACCACATGGCCTTCTTTTCGGACGCCATTGGGCACTCAGCCCTGACCGGCATCGCCATCGGCGCGGTGCTGGGCCTGACCGACCCCACCTGGGCGACGCTGGCCTTCGGGGCGCTGCTGTCGCTGGGCGTGGTCGCCCTGCGCCGTTTCAGCGCCTCGTCCACCGATACCATTGTGGGCCTGGTCATGGCGCTGGCCGTGGCTTTCGGCATCGTGATCCTCTCGCGCGGCGGCGGCTTCAGCAAGTATTCGCGCTACCTGGTTGGCGATGTGTTGACCGTCACCCCGACCGAGATCGGGCGCCTGGCGGTGCTGCTGGTCGCCGTAGTCCTCTTCTACGCCCTGTTCTTCAATCGCATCCTGCTGACTACCTTGAGCCACGCTCTGGCACGCAGCCGTGGGGTGCCGGCCTGGACCGTCGAAGCCGTGTTCGCGCTGCTGGTCGGCCTGACGGTGACGCTCTGCATCCCGTGGGTGGGCCTGCTGGTGATCAACTCGCTGCTGATCCTGCCGGCGGCGGCGGCGCGAAATCTGGCCGGACGCATGGCCAGCTACGTGTGGGGCGCGGTCGTCGTCAATCTGACCGCCGGCGTGGGCGGGCTGATCGGGTCGTTTTACTGGAACACGGCGGCCGGCGCCACCATGGTGCTGTTTGCCTTCGGCCTGTTCTTCATCACGGCGGTACTGTCCCGCTGCCAGCGCCGGGGTTGAGGACGGCGGTCGGCGGGGCCACGGCGCGGGAGTCGTATGGGTCCCAACCCGAAGGTTTCCAGGGAGCGGCAGAGGGCCAGGGTTATTCTGTTGGTGAGCGTGGCGGTGGCGGCGGCGCTGGCCCTGATGGGGCTCGCGCGGCTCCTTGGCGCGCCTCGGCGGAACCTCAGCGCAGCCCCGGCACGGGTACTCGACTTTGAGCGCTTTGCCTCAGCCGAGCTCCCGCTCAACCGCGGCCGGGCCTTGGTCCTCTTTCTCAGCCCGACCTGCAGTCACTGCCTTGAGACCGCGCGCTGGGTTGGCGCCTTTGACGCCGAAGCCCACGGGCTACGCGTCTACTTCGCTATCCTCGGGAAGCCCGAAGAGGTGGAGCCGTTCTGCCAAACCATCGAGGCCTGGCTGCCCTACTTCCTGGTGACGCCGCGGGACTATGCGGACTTCGCTGGGGACGACCCCCCGACGATCTACCTGCTGCACCACGGACGGGTCTCGGCCCAGTGGCCGGGAAGTCGCTTCAACCTCGAGGTCTTAGGCGACCAACTGCGGCGGGAACCGTGAGGGTCGGCCGGCAGGGCGGCAGGAGCGGGGTCAGTGGGGATTTGGCTGCGCGGCCTCAGCCTCGGCGCTGGGTGGGGCTGGCAGGGTGGCCTTCGGCCCCGTCATCGACAGCTGCGGCAGGTCCAGCGCTACGGCAGCTTGGTTCCTGACGGCGGCAGCCAGCCTGCGCGGCGAGACCCGAATGCGGTCGGTGACGAACTCCGGCAGCGAAAACGTCTGCAAACAGCCGTCGTAGTAGGCTGGATCCGCCTGCGGCAGGACGAAGGGTTCGCCGACGTTTCCCGCCGCGTCGAGATGCGCCAGGTAGAGGCGGGTGAAGACGCCGTCGGGACGTTTGCTGCTGAAGGCGAACCAGCGGCTGTTGCTTGACCACGAGTGCCAGGACTCTGACTGGTCGCTGTTCAGCTCCAGGCGCCGGTGCGTTCCCGTCGCCAGGTTCAGCAGATACAGATCACTGGACGGCTGGAAGATGGGAAAGCAGCCGTAGTCGCACATGCAGAACAACACAAACTTCCCATCGGGACTGGGCCGCGGCAGCAGGATACTCTTCCCGGTCTCCTCGGCCGACACGACCACCTGGGGCTCGCCGAAGCTCCCGCTCTCCAGATCGAAGCTCACTTTCACCAGGCTGTAGCGCAGCTTGGCATAGTCCGGCAGCGGCACCCGGTTGCGGTCTTTCCAGGTGATCGGCGCCCGACAGAAGTAGAGCTCCTTGCCATCGGCCGACCAGGCTGGATAGGTCTCGAGATAGTCAGGAGCCGCAATCCCCGGCGCGCTCGCCGCGCGGTTTCCCGCGGGGTAGTAGACCGCCAGATCCGAGTCCAGATCGCAGACATCCCGCACCTCATTGCCGACACTGTGGAAGAACTGATTCACCTTGTTCAGAGAGTAGGCGGCCAGCTTGCCGCTCGGATGCCAGGAGGTATAGCCCCATTTCGTGGGCAGTTTGGTCACCTCGCCGTTCTGGCACACGAGCGTGGCGCTGCCGTGCTCTTTGCTGCGAATGCCCACCGACATCGTGGCGGGATTGGCCTTGGCGAACGCATGGCAGTTCGTGCAGCCCCGGGAGAAATCCCGGCCATGGATCACGACCTTCTCCTCCCACCCGGCAAGCTCGCGCTGATAGATTCCCACCTCCTTCCAGAAGTTGTAGATCGGAAGGATGCGCCGGTAGGCCAGATAGGAATCGATGGGATCGCTGGATACACGCAACGAAACCGGGGCAAAAACCCGCAGCGTTCCCTCGGCATCCCCCACCGAGACCCGCAGCGTCAAAGCGCCGCCGACCGCCCCCTGCAGAAGGGGTTTCCAGGACTCCAACGGCACCACCATCCGCGGCTCTTTGCCCGCCGTCTCATAGTTCCCCCCGGAACTCGACTCGAGCCGCAGAAAGTACCACTCGCCCGGCTCGTCCACCACGAACGTCATGGGGCAGATATTCGGGGGAATGGTCACGCCGTGCAGCGCGGGGCGCAGCCGAGGCTGCCGTTCTACCTGCGTCTGCGGCTGCCCCACCGGTGGCGCCACCGGCCCGGAGCAGGATACGGTCCACAGCACGGCCGCGATGGCTGCGGCTCGCCCTCCACCCCAGAGCCGTACGCATCTTGATGGGAGCTCTTGTATCATGTTCGCTCGGTTCACACCCGTCACACGGAGAATCAGAAGGCGGTTAGGATGTTAGGATGCACCCCTGAGAAGCGAATCCGAAAACGCACGACGCACTGAGGCAGGACCTAACGCCCAGGCTCCGCGGCGGGAGTCCGTCGGCTGAAGCGGTGGGTTGCCTTCCGCCTTTGCCCGCTTCTCATCGGGGTCGGTATCAGTACCGGGGTCGATTCGGCCTTGCCCCGGTTCCTCATAGACCGCTTCTCATCTCTAGGGCCAGCCAGCGTTCGGCGTCGATCGCAGCCCGGCAGCCCATACCGGCGGCCGTGATCGCCTGTCGGTACCTGGGGTCGGCGCAGTCGCCGGCGGCAAAGACGCCCTCCACACTGGTCAGGCTGCGGCCTGCATCTGACAGCACGATGTAGCCATCCTCCATCAGAACGTGCCCCGCGAAGGCGTCGGTATTGGGAAGGTGGCCAATCGCCACGAACACCGCGCCGCACTCGACCCGCGAATGGCCCCCCGTCTTGAGGTCGCGCAGCAGCACCCCCGTGACTTTATCCTGGGTCACGTCGAAGACCTCCTCGACCACCGAGTTCCAGAAAAACTCGATCTTGGGGTTCTCTCGGACGCGCTGCACCATCACCTGCGAGGCGCGCAGTTCTTCCCGCCGATGCACAAGCAGCACTTTCGACCCGAAGCGAGTCAGAAACAACGCCTCCTCCAAGGCGCTGTCACCGCCCCCGACCACGACGATAGGAACGTTGCGGAAGAAGGCGCCGTCGCAGGTGGCGCAGGACGAGACGCCCTTATTGCGCAGGGCCTTTTCCGAGTCAAGGCCCAGCCAGCGGGGGCGGGCGCCGGTGGCGATGATCACGGCCCGGCTCTCGATCCTGGAACCGTCGCTGAGGATGAGCCGCTGCGGTCCGCCGGGAGTGAGTTCTACGGTGGCGACCACGGCGTTGCGCAGGCGGGCCCCAAAACGCTCCGCCTGTTTGCGGCACGCTTCCATGAGGTCGAAGCCCAGAATGCCCTCCGGGAAGCCGGGGTAGTTCTCCACCTCGGTCGTTTGCGTGAGTTGTCCGCCCGGCAGGTTCCCCGCCAGGACCAGAGGCTCCAGGTTGGCCCGGGCCGCATAGAGAGCCGCGGTAAGGCCGGCGGGGCCAGTTCCGACGATGGTCAACGTTTCCACGGTGTGTTCCTTGAGTGAATGACGAGGCAGGTCAGCATGCAGGAATCAAGAGAGCCGCGGGCCGACGGCGCGGGAGGGTGTATATCGGCCTGCCGCCCGCCGCCGCCGCAGACGAGAAACCCGACGTCCGGGCGCGGTGCGCCGCGGCCCTGACGGGGGTCAGTGCGGCGAGTAGTCGGCCTCTTCCTTTTCCGGTAGCGGCGCCCCGGTCAGGTGCAGGCCGCCGTCGACGTAGAGAACCTGGCCCGTGATCGTGCGTGTCGTCGCCAGGAACAGGCAGGCTTCGGCAATCTCCTCGGGCGCCGAGGCCTCGGCCATGGGGACCTGCTTGACCAGCCGTGCCAGGTTCTCTGGCGCCACCCCGTCCGGGGCCAGCACCAACCCCGGTGCCACCGCGTTCACCCGGATGCGGGGGGCCCACTGCACCGCCGCCGCCTCGGTGGCGTCACGCAGGCTTTTCTTGGCAAAACCGTAGCTGCTGGCCGAGGGATCCACGTTGGCGACGCGCTGATCGAGGATGTTGATGATGCTGCCCTCCTCGCAGTACAACGCAAAGTCGCGCATCAGCAGAAACGGCGCCACGAAGTTGATCTCGTAATCCTCCCGCAGCCGTTCGGAGATCACATGAGCCAGGGGGCAGCGCCGGTAGACGGAGGCGTTGTTGATCAGGCAGTTGAGGCTGAAGCCGTCGGCGACTAGGCTAGGTATCAGCGTCTGGCGTTCCTCGGAGTTGGTCAGGTCAGCGCGTACGCAGCAGTGACCCTCACTGATGCCGTTGAGGAGCCCCAGCAGATCCTGCGCCGCCTCTTCGGATTGGTTGTAATGCACGATCACCCGAGCCCCCGCCCGAGCAAACGAAAGGGCGATCTGCCGACCGATACGCACCCCGGCGCCGGTGATGAGCACCCGCGTATTCTTGAGATCCTGGGCCATTACACACCCTCTTGTCGCTCAGCCGTAAGAGTCCCGACTCGCCAAAGCCGGTCGCTTGTTTGTTGGGCCACGGCATCTTACTCTACCGCGCTCTGGCGCAGATTGCCACGGCGGAGCCGCGGGCCGGGCGCAAGTCAGTCCCGTAGGTGGTGACTACTCAGACGCTGTGAAGAAATCAGGGGCGGCATCGGGGTCGGGATCGTGCCTGGCTGAACCACGTAAAGTGGCTTGCGGACGGCATCTCTAATCCGCCTCGCGCCAGACCGGCGCCAGGCGTGGAGCAGCGGTCGGCCCGACCGTCCCCCAGCAGCCCCGACGGAGCTGACCTGCGCCCGAGTCCGGCGGAGCCTGTTGATCTGCCGGGGAGAGCGGGTAGAGTCAACCGTCCTGGCGACACGCATGGCCACATCCTGGCGGGTTCGTGGCGTGGGGTCGACCTTGGCCACGGAGCCTATGAGGTTGAAAAGCATGCACAACGACAGAATGGCCGAATCCCTGATTGCGGGGTTGACCTCGGGGCAGCTTGCCGGGCTGGTCGCGCGCCTGCTGGGCGGGATGTCGGAGGCAGCTCGGGAGGCGTTCTGCGGTTCGCTGGAGCCGGACGTGGCCGCGGTGCTGCGCCGTCTGTGGGAGCCCCCGGCCGACACGGCGGCGGCGCAGGACGCGGGCGGCGAGAGGACCTCGGATGCGAAGTTCGCAGACCGGTTCCATGCCGTGCTTGGCGACTGGCGGGGCCTGTTCATGGAGCTTGGCGATGAGGGCGGCGACTACGTTGTGCAGGAGCATCACTGGGAAGCGCCGGACTTTGATGGGGCCCGACTGACCGACGATATGGAGCGTTGTGCGAAGGGCCTGCTGCCGCTCCTGGAGCACGCCGCCGCGCTCGGTCTGGAGGACGAGAGCCTGTTCGCGGACCTCTGCCAGGAGATCAGCGATGGGGTCGGGCAGTACCCTGAGCATATCTACACCGACGATGGGGTCGAGTTCGGGCCCAAGGCCACCGAGTGCATGCTCAGGTGGCTCGACCTGCAGGTCCAGACTGAGGCCGGCTTGCTGGAGATGCTGCTGGCCACTCTCGCGGGGGGCCGCTCCGTCTCGTTCGAGGATGCGACAATCCGCGCGTATCTGCTCGAAGGCTGGCCGGAGAAGCGCCGCCGCGCCCTCTACCGCGCCCTCGAAGACCGGCGGACCGCCAACCCCGAGTTCCGCGGGCAGACGGACTCGCCGCGCACGCTCTGGCACGGCATCCGCCACGAGCTCGCCCGCGCCTTCGATGCCGCCGCCGGCCTTGCCATCGCGGAAGCGTCCGTGAGCAGCGATTGGACTCAGGGCGTAGATCTCGTGGATGCCGCCCTGGCCGCAGGCAACCCGGGCCGAGCCCTCGAGTTCTGCCGCAGAACGGTGGACGCCTACTACCAGCGCCGCAGCGGGGGCAGGGACACGGCCAGCTTCGACCCCGCGACCACGCCGCTGCTGGGCTTCTGGGGCGGGCGCGATGAGTCGCCGCAGCTCGCCAGGATCATGGGTATCTGGGCGGACCTGGCAGCCCAGGCCGGCGACCCGCGTCAGGCAGGCTTGCTCGCGGTCCAGCAGGCGTTGTTCACGCGAGCCGACGACTGGACGGCCGTCCGGACGGCCTTCGCGCAGGCCGGCGGGGCAGAGACGGGGGTGTTGTTCCGCGCCTGGAGGGAGCAGGCATTGCGGCAGCATCGCGCCGCCTGGGCCTACGGCGCGCCCCAGAGCGCTCCCTCCTGGCCGGAATGGCTCATCGACGCGGGGTTCGCCGAGCGCTTCGACGTCTTCACAGACAGGGCTCTGGCCTGGCTCGACGAGACGCTCGAAACCGGGAAGAAGAGCGGGCACGCCGAGCCCTGGCGCGTCATCGGCCAGGCCTGGCCGCCGCAGATATCGCTGGTGGCCGAGCTGTTCGCACTGGGTCCTCCGCCGGGGGACTACCCGGCGCTGCGGGAGATGCTGGTGCAGCACTGCCGGCTGGGCTCGTGTCCGGCGCGCCTGGAGTGGCTTGGCCGGACCGACGTGGCCCGGCTGACGATGGGCGGGATCGAGTTTGTGCGGCGGAACATGGCATCCCTGATCCCCTCGCCTGCCAGCACGGGCGGCAACTACGAGATTCCGGCGGGCTGGCTGGCCGTCGCCCGCGAGATGGCTCCCGGCATCGCCCAGAGTACGCTGCAATTCTGGCAGGTCGAGTACAGGCGCCGCCGGAACCTCTGGCGCGACCTGCGCGAGCGTGGATTCGATCTCGGCACCGGGGAATGAACACCACCGCGGCGGGGACGCAGCCCCGTAATCGCTACTGGGTCCGAACGCTGTCTTACAACCTGGAGAAGCGCGATGAAGGCAGGCCTGACAGGCAAGATGCTCAGCGTGTGCGCTGCCATGTTCTGGTCCGCCGTGTGGGCGCAGCCGGCGCCTGCTGGCGGCGGCGGCGTGAGCGTGGAGATGGGACTGACTCGGCTGCAGCTCGATAGCCAAGGACGCCTGGCGGCGCTCGTCGACCCCGCCTCTGGCCACGACGTGGCGCAGCCCGGGGCGGGGTTCTGCCGCCTCCAGACGGCGGACGGCTTCCGGTTACCCGAGAGCGCCACGCAGGCCGGGGACACCGTGACCTTCACCTTTGCAGGCGGCGGCGCGCTGGTCTTCAAGGTCACGACAGGCTCCGGGTTCTCGGTCTGGGAACTCTCCGACGTGAAGGGAATGGACCTGGCGACCCTGCTGTCTGTCCGCCTCTGTAATCTGAATTTGACCGGGCTGCCGACGCTGCGCCAACAATTGAATGCGGTCTCCAGCGACGAGCAGACGGTGGCCGTCCTGGCCACGCACTTCAACGTGCGCGCCTCGGCCGTCGGCGCCGCCAGCCGCGGCAGTAACAAGGAGGGCGTCAGGCACTCCTTCTCACCCGTGACGCACCAGGCTGGGACCGGCCGTCTGGCCGCACGCTTTGCCGCCAGCTCGAGCCGGCCGGCCAACGACGGCTGGGCGGTGCGCGGGCGGGGGCCGCGGACGCCGTGGGATCTCACCGGCCTGACCGCGCTCAAGCTCTGGGTCCACGGCGACGGCAAAGGTCAGTGGCTGAAGATTCAGCTATGCGACGGTAAGAATGGCTACCGGGATGACTGCATCCAGATCACCTTCACGGGCTGGCAGGAGGTCGTGTGCGCCAAACCGGCGATCAATACCCTCAAAACCGGGCGAGTCACGAGTCTGAACCTCTACTACAACAGCCTCCCGGCAAACCAGACCGTCGAATGCTGGCTCGATGACGTCCGCGCCGTGGTCGAAACGCCGCAGGGCGTCCGCGAGGTGCCGCTGGAAGACTTTGAGGATGCGGACGGCGATCTCTGGGACATCCAAGGCGCCTTCCTGCGGGTCGAGACGCTGCAACGTTATGGCATCCTGCCGGCGGGCTTCGGCATCGTCGCCTGTCCCAATGCGCGCCTCCCCGAGGTCATGGACGCCTTCCAGCGCGCGGCCGGACTCCCCAATCCGCACCCTGGGGGAAGCTGGAACAAGACCTCGCCGTGGACGCAGCGCAGTTACCTGTTTATCACCGCCTTTGCCGAGAAGGACGTGGACGAGACCATCCGCTGGGCCCAACGCGGCGGTTTTCCCATGTGCCTGATCGGCGACGGAAGCTGGAACCAGAACCGCGGTCACTACGACATCAACTCCGTGAACTTTCCGGAGGGCCTGCCGTCCTTGCAGCGCGCCGCGGACCGGTTCCGTGTCGGCGGCATCCGCGTCGGGCTGCATTTCCTGGCGCCGTCCGTTTACCCGGAGGACCCGTATGTGCGCCCCACGCCGGACCCACGCCTGGTGAAAGACGCCCGCATCGGGCTCGCCGCCGATCTCGACGCCAAGGCGGACTTCATTCCCACGGACGGGCCGCCAGCCAACGAGTTCCCGACGGAAGACGGCGGCTACACCGGCAACGGCACCATGGTGCAGATCGACGACGAACTCATCCAGTACGGCGAACGGCGCACCGAACCCCCCTACGGTTTTGCGGGCTGTCGGCGGGGGGCAAACCAGAGCCTGGCCGCGGCGCATGCGAAGGGGGCAACGGTGGCGCATCTGCTGCGCTCCTATGGCTACTTCCTCTTTGATCTGGACAGCACCCTGGCCGACGAGGTGACCGGCAACCTCGCCAAGGTCGCCAATGCCATCCGGGCCGACATGCTCTACTTCGATGGCTCGGAACGCCTGCAGGGCGAACACTGGTACTACAACGCCAAGTTGCAGAATCTGTATTACACCAAATTAGACAACCAGGATACGCTGCTGCAAGGATCAAGCTGTAGCCACTTCAGTTGGAATGCCATGGCGCGCAACGCCTCGGCCGATGGCCACGGCGACGTCAAGGGCTATCTCGACGAGCGCCTGCCCACCCTGAAGTGGTTCGAGAACAACTTGATGCCGATCGACATGGGCTGGTACTACGTGTATGCCCCAGAGGTCACCGTCGACCAATACGACTACATCCTGCAGAAGTGCCTCGGCTTCAAGGCCTCGATCTCGGTGCAGACCAGTCCGGCCAACCTGCGGACGCACCCGGAGATGGGTCCGATCTTCGACTTGGTCAACACCTACGAACGGCTGCGGCTCTCCGGCCTGGTGCCACCCGCGGTGAGCCAGCTCCTGCGCGAGCCGAAACGCGAATACCGCTTGCGGCGGGACCCGCTGCGCCTGCGCCGCACCGGGTTCGGCGAGTGGACGGAGCTGGCCACCGCCAGCCCGACGGAGGCGACCTTCGCGGTCGAGCCGCCGACGCCGGGCGCCCGGCTCGGCCTGCAGCTCCGTTGCGGCGGACTCGACGCCCCCGGACCGGCCTACCGCGCCGCCGACGCGCTGGTGCTGGAGGCGTTTGAGGACCTGGCGCCCTACGTCGGTGACCCCCTCAACCAGTCTGCCAAGGTGGCGGTGGGACAAGGCTCCTACACCGCCACCAGCCCGGGCGTGACGCAGGAGTTCAAGCTGGTCGAGGGGGGCAGGGAAGGTAAGAGCTGCGCCTCGTTGACGGCCACCAACCCCCTGGCCGGCGCCGGCGGTTGGAGCTGCATCGGACGGCGCTTCAACCCGCCCCTGGATCTGACCCAGCACCAGGGCCTTGGGCTCTGGCTCAAAGGCGATGGCAAGGGCGGTAAGTTCAAACTGCAGGTGCGTCAGGACGGCAACGCCACCGATCACTACGTCAACAACGATTTCAGCGAGTGGCGCTACATCCAGTTGCCGCGGCCGGAAAAGCCGCAACCCCACTTGGTCGACTATGCCAGGATCGACTACCTGCTGTTCTACTTCAACGTTCTCCCCGGCCGCACGACCGTGACCTGCCTGATCGACGACATCAAGGCCCTGCGACGCCTCGACGAGGGCACGCTGGAGAACCCGGAACTGCGGGTCGGCGAGCGGACCTTGGCCTTCCCGGTCGTCCTCCGTTCCGGCGAACGGCTGGTGTATTTCCCCGGTGAGGCGCCCTACGTGATCCCCAAGGATCAGGGTGAGCGCCGGGCGCTGCCGCCGGTTGCCGACCTCGAGGTCGACGCGAAGCTGAGCGCCACCCTGCGTTTGCCGACGGCGCCCACCGGCAAGGCGAGCTATCGCTGGGTGCTCGACTGCCCCGAGGAGCTGGCTCTGCCCGAGGCGGCATTGCAGACACCCCTGCCGGGCCTGTGAGCGCCCGGCGGCGACCCAGGGCGGTTTCTCTTTCCTGGTAGTAGGCACCCTGGAGCCGGCGGTCCGCACCGGCCCTGCCGGGGCTTCCGCCGTACATGGGGGTCTTGCAGACGGCGGATACCGCGAACCCGCCCGAAACGGGCTGGGCCTCGCGGGCTCCAAGGCGGCAAGCGG
>CAIZKT010000844.1:0-1587 GCA_903933565.1 uncultured Victivallales bacterium
CCGCCAGAGAACTCCGGTGACGCGGCAGGGGATTCTGCCCTTCGTCATGGGGCATTGGGCATTCGACCTTCCGCGGTTCTCATACCAGCAAACCCCTACGGAGCTGACTTGCGCCCGGGGGGGAAGCCAGGGCCTCCAGGAAAGAGACCCCACGGGGATCTGGCAGGCGTCTGCCCTGGGCCCGCTTGCCTCCCTGGAGCCCGCGATGCCCAGCCCGTTGCGGGCGGGTTGGCGGTATCCGCTGTCGGCAAGACCCCCGGAACGGCGGAAGCCCCGGCAGTGCCGAGGCGGACCGTCGGCTCCACTACCACCCGGACAAAGCCCTGGGGGGAAGCCCAGGGCCGCCAGGGACATTTCCGTCCGGCAGGGCGGTAGTCATTTGCGCCCGCCGACGCTAGTATATGCGCAGGCAGAGATGCTGCGTGCGCCCCGTACCGAACCGAGGTCAACCCGAAGGGACGCCCGACAGTGGCCGTGAAGACAGGCTCATGAGATCGGCGGTTATCTAGCGCTATGAGACGTCCGACCCGTCAAAACAAAGGGAAGCCCGGCCTGCGGGAGGCGGTTCGCCGCTGGTCGGTGCGGGCGGTATTCTGGGCCGTTCTCGGGCTGGCTGTGGCAGGCCTGTTGACGGGACTTCTGTTCGGTCTGCATCACCTGCTGGTTTCCGGCAATCCGTACTTTGTTCTGCGCCGCATCTCGCTGCAAGGCAACCGTTCGCTGACGGAGAATGCGGTGCGTGCCCGCCTCGAAGGGGCCGGCGCGGTGGTCGGCGTCTCGAACCTTATGACGTTGCGCGTGCGGCGCCTGCGCGAGGCGCTCGAACGCGATCCGCTGATCGCCCGAGCTGAGTTGATGCGGCGCGTTCCCGACCTGCTCGAGGTGTCCGTGGTGGAGCGTGTGCCCATCGCCGTGGTCAGGAGTCGGCCACTCTACTTCATCGACGGCGAGGGCGTCGTGCTGCCCTGGCGAGACATCTCGAAGGAACGGCTGTTGCCGGCGATCACTGCCGTGCGCAACGCCGCCAAATTGACGGCCGGGGAGTTGGCCCAGGACGAGGCCCTCCGCGGCGCTGTCCGCTTCCTACGCCTGCTGGCGCGCCGGGCGGACGGCGTGTCCTATGACGTCGAGGTCATTCAACTGGACTACCAGCTCCCCAGTCTCCAGGTTCACCTGCGAGCCCGCAGCACCTTCACCGCGGGCGCCATCGTGGTCGTGCCGGTTCAGGGGATGGAGGAGGCGCTGGACCGCCTGCGTGACATCCACCGCATCCGCACCGCCTCCGGCAAGGCCACCACCTTCGTGGACGTGACCTACAGCCGGAACGTCCCGGTCCGACCGTAGCCCTCTCTCGCACCGGTGGTTAGGGGTTGTTACGGTGAGCCCGGGGCGCCCTTGCCGCCGCCACGGGGGATACCGCGAACCTGCCCGGAACGGGCTTGGCATCGCGGGCTCCAGGGTCACGGGGGATACCGCGAACCTGCCCGGAACGGGCTTGGCATCGCGGGCTCCAGGGAGGCCAGCGGAAGGATACCGCGAACCTGCCCGGAACGGGCTTGGCATCGCGGGCTCCAGGGCGGCAAGCGG
>CAIZKT010000845.1:0-2279 GCA_903933565.1 uncultured Victivallales bacterium
CCTGCAGGGCTCAATCTCGTTTTGGATTCCATTCCCAGGGCGCTGCCCTGGGCTGAGGAATGGCCGCGCTTTCAGCGCTCCGCGGCGTCTGGCATTCGCGACACGTCCCGCCGGAAGTCTCCTCCAAGAGTCAAGGGATCCGTTCTGCTCGCCGGACGCGGAGACGATCGAAACAGAAACCCCTACCGAACTGACCTGCGCCCGACGGTCTCCCTGCTTCTTGATCCCGTCGGCAAAGTGGGTACATTCGCGCGATTGTCACATGCGCATTGTCGCGTCAAGCCACACCCTTGTTGGCGCTCCCTGCCAAGAGAATTCGGCTCGTATCTGGAGATCCGCCATCGTGCCCGATTTGACACCCTCGAGTCCGGCCGCCTTCCGGGCCCGGCCGCCAGCGCGTGCGTGGGCCGCCGCCGCGGTCGCCTGCCTGCTCGTCGTTTCGGGTTGGCGGCTGCAGCCCCTTCGGGCCCAGGAGCCGCCGCCAGCCGCGCCGACCTGGCAGCCCGCCGCGGACACCTGGCTGGTCTTCGCCTCGGGCACCTGCGAGGAGTGCGAATGGCTCAAGACCGATTTTCTTCCCGCCCTGTCGACCCGCTTCGGCCAGCCTCTGCCGCCGGTCGCGTTCATCGATACGGACGACATTCAGCGGAACTACCCCCTCCTGGGCCAGATCGAGGACACCCTCGGCAGCAAGGGCGGCGACCTCCCCGCCTTCGTGGTTGGAGCAACGTTGCACTACGGCAAGAAGGCGATCGCCGCCTGGGGCGAGAGCCTGACTGGCGGCCTGCCTAGACCGGCGCTTCCGGAGCCGGTTCGCGCCATCGCCGCCAAGGCGCACGGCGTGGTCTTTTTCGGCAACGAACCCCCCGCGCCGCCCGCCCTCGCAACGCCCCTGGCCGCCGTGCCGACAGGCATTCCCCCCAAGGGTGGCGAGGTGGCCAGCCCCGCCGACGCCGTGGTCCTCTACTTCGAGACCACAGGGTGTAAGAAATGCGCCCGGGCCGAGAAGCAGTTGCTCTACGCCCTGACTCAGGCGCCGAGCGCTCGGGTGGCGCGCGTCAATGCCCTGCAGCCGGAGGGCCGGGCCACACAGTATGCCGTGACGGGGCGCCTGGGGCTGCCACCCTCCAAACGGCTGCTGACTCCCATGTTCGCCAACGGCGACCGCGCCCTCTTCGCTAAGGCCATCACCGACAGCGCTCTCGTCGACCTGCTGCGCGGCGCGCCCGCCGCGCCATTCTGGACCACTTGGAACGCCCCCCAGGAGCTCGCCGAAGCGCGCCGCCGATTGCAGGACCTCGGCAGCAGTTTCACCTTGCCGACGGTCCTGCTGGCCGGCCTGATCGACGGCGTCAACCCCTGCGCCTTCGCCGTCGTCGTTTTTCTGGTCAGCTACCTGACCCTTAGCGGACGCCTGGGCCGCCGTTTTGCGCTGCTCTATGGCCTGATCTTCTCGGTCGGCGTATTCACCTGCTACTTCCTTATTGGCCTGGGGTTCTTTCAGCTTCTGGATCTGCTCGAGTCGTGGCAATCGGCCATGCGCTGGGTGTTTGTGCTGCTGGGCGTCGTTTGTGTCGCCTTCGGCATCGGCGGCGTCATCGATACGGTCGCGGCGGCGCGGGGCGGGGCCGCGAAGATGAAGTTCGGGATGCCCAAGGCGCTGCACCGGGTGGTGCATCGGCTGATCCGCGAGGACGTGAGCCGTGGCGCGCTTGGCCTCGGCGCCTTCCTGATCGGCATCGCGGTCAGTGGCATTGAGCTGGTGTGTACCGGCCAGATCTACCTGCCGGTTATCGTCTTCATCAACAGTAGCGCCCCGGGCCTGCGCTCGCTGGGGCTACTGACGTTGTACAATCTGGCCTTCATTCTGCCGCTGCTGGTCGTGGTCTGCCTGAGCGCGGCGGGGCTGGGCTCCGACGCGCTGGCGGGGTGGGCCCGGCGCCATGCCGTGCTCACTCGCGCCCTGACCTGCGGGCTCGTCTTCGGCCTGGCCGCCGTCATGTTCGTCATGGCCGTCCGCGGCTGAGGGCGCGCCAGCCCGCCGTATCGTGGAGTACCGCGCACCGGCCCTTGGGGTGCGTCGGGGGCGCAAGTCAGCTCCGTAGGGGTTTGCTTGTATGAGACTTGCAGCAACCTCGTATGACCCCAAGCGCGTCCCATTCCGCCCTTAGTCCGCCGCGGCAAGCATTTTCTACGGCCAATGAATTGGACGCAATGCTATCCCACGGCCGAACCGGACAGCAGCGAAGATCGATTTCACCACGAAGAACCTGAAGGAC
>CAIZKT010000846.1:0-1785 GCA_903933565.1 uncultured Victivallales bacterium
CCCGGCCGGATCGGAATGGGAACCGCGTCGGCAAGTCTCATTCCGGTATGTCCGGCCTCCCAGCCGGGGGCCCGGCTGAACCCTGGGACCTGAGGTGTCACCACCTACGGAGCTGACATGCGCCCCAGCCGCCGCCAGGAAGCGGCCTGTAGGGGTACATTCTGGTATACTGCCGAAGTGGGGATAAGGTGGATGCCACCGTCGGCCCGGGGCAAAGGCCGGGTTGACAGCGGGCCCCGCCTGAGCCTCAAGAACGAGGCGACAGACGGTTGGCCCCGACGAGGTGGGACGGCTTTTCGAGATGCCGCGTAAACAGACCCCCAAGCGCCGCGTGTCCGACCGTGAATTCGCTGAGGAGTAGACCATGACTGCTCGTGAAGTGTGTCGAGACGAACGGACCGCCGCCGCCTACGCTGTCACCGCCCGCCGCCTGGCAAACTGCGCTCGCACCCACTGCCGGGGCGCTGCCGTCAGCATCATCGAGCACCGCAATGGGACCGGTACGGAACGGTACGACGCCGGCCACGCGCCCGGCGAGGCCTGGGTGAATCGGAGTGTCTGAGGCCGAGCTCATGTGGGGGCGCCAAACCGGCGGCCCCGCCGCGGCGGGCTCCACTACGTACGCGGCGCGCCCCAGTCCTGACGTCTCATTCCGGTAGGTCCGGCCACCGCCGGAGGCACCGCTTTCTCCTGGCTCGCTACCGGGTCGACCTGAGCGTGGGCCGCACTTTTCTGAGGCTGGCCGGGAAACCCACGAGGCTAGTGCGGGTCAACAGTGAGGTAGTGGGTCTGCATCGGGCTACCGGACTGCCGGTGCGCGCTGGCAGACGAGTGCGCCAAACGACCAAGGAATCGGCGGAGGTGTCCCGTGAGTCGAAGCCTGTTCAACGGCATGGCGTGGTGCACCGGAATCCTTGCCTTCGTAGCACTGGCGGCGGCAGCCGAACCCGAGGGCTGGAGCACAGACTTCGAGCAGGCGAAGAAGATCGCGGCGGAGAAGAAACTGCCCATCCTCATGGATTTTTCGGGGTCCGACTGGTGCACCTGGTGCCAGCGCCTTGACGCCGAGGTCTTTGCGCAGAAGGCCTTCAAGGATTACGCCAAGGAGAGCCTGGTTCTCTTCATCGCCGATTTTCCCATGCGCGCCAAGCAGGCCGACGAGTTGCGTAAGCAGAATCTCAAACTGCAGTCGAACTACCGCGTGGCTGGCTATCCCACGGTTGTCCTGGTGAACGCCCAAGGCGAGGAAACCGCCCGCTCGGGGTACCGTAAAGGCGGCGCTGAAGCCTATGTGGTACACCTGAAAGAACTGCTGGCGGCCAAGAAAGAAGCCGAGCCCGCGACGGTCGCGCACTAGAGGAGTGGGGGACGTGTGTGGGTAGGGGAGTAGCGGAGTGGGGGAGTTGCTTGGGAGTGGGGGAGGAGTGGAGTGGGGGATATGCTCCGCGCTGCGCGCGGGGTAGAGGGCTAAATCGAGGGCGGATGACTGAATCGAGGACAGATGACGGATGGCAGAGGTGTTGCACGATGATGCGATGAATGACTCAAGGCCGAGAGAGTCATTCGCCTGCCCTATCTGTCTTTATCGATTCAGTCCTCTGTCATCTGTCATCGACTCAGCACTCTCTTCTTAAGCCCTGATCAACGCTTCATGCTTCCCTCGGAACTCGTCGCTCCAGGCGGAGGGCTGATGGGTCGTGCCGTCCATGCGGCAGATGGTGCGTGAGGCCTTGGCGTAAAGGACGGAGTGGTCCGGGCTCCGGAACTCGACATCCACCGTCAGGC
>CAIZKT010000847.1:0-6515 GCA_903933565.1 uncultured Victivallales bacterium
CGCCCTGCGGGCGGAAGAAACGGTCGACACCCCATCTCTAATCCGCCTCGCGCCCGAGCGTCCCCCAGCCCTGGAGCCGACGGTCCCCGCCGTATCCCCCAGCCCTGGATCCGGCGGTCCCCGCCGTATCCCCATCCAGAGACGGCGGAAATCCTGCCCTCAGACATGACGGCCCGCCGACCTCCATGCCTCACCTCGCCTGCAGCCAATCGAGGACGGCCGGGACCGCGTTTGACCAGTCCTGCGGCACGTCCTCGCTGAGCATCAGGCAGAAGCGTTGGCCCGCCGCCGCGCGGACCAGCCGTTCGAAGTTCCAGAGCAGCTCCTGCCGGGGCAGGCTGTACAGCCCCAGATTCGGGTGGATCCAGAGGAACTTCTCTGGCCAGGCAGCGCGGGCCTCGGCCACACTCAGGTCGCCTTCGGGCGGCTCGGTGAACGAGTCGATGCCGGCAAACGGCAGCGTGGCGATGTCCGGCGCAATCCCCCGGAGCTTGCCATCGTAGTGAAATTGTAGCACCTGTCCAGAAGCGGCGAGAACGGTGGCGAGGCGGCGGCATCGAGCGCGGCTCAGGCCTGCTTGCCGCGGTCCAGCGTCTCGCGGACCTTTTGCGCCAGAGTGTCGCGGGAAAACGGTTTCACCAGCAACTCCACCTCGGCTTCCAGCACATCGGTCTGGGCGATGACGTCCGCCGTATAGCCGGACATGTACAGGCAGGGCAGCCCCGGCCGCAGCGTGCGGAAGTAAACGGCCAGATCCCTGCCGCTCATGCCAGGCATAATCACGTCGGTGAGCAGCAGATGAATCGCCCCGGCGTGCTTCCCAGCCAAGGCAATGGCCGCGTCCGGGGCTTCCGCCGGCAAGACCGTGTAGCCGAGATTCTCCAGGAACATCCGGGTGGTCACCAGCAGCGACTTCTCGTCCTCGACCAGCAGGATCGTCTCGTTGCCGCGGGGCCGGGCGGAGGCGGGTTTGGCGGCTTCCACGGGGAGGTCCTGAACCGATACCCGCGGCAGGTAGATGCGGAAGGTCGTGCCTTTGCCGGGCTCGCTAAGAACGCTGATGGCCCCACGGTTCTGCCGCACGATGCCGTACACCGTGGCCAGGCCCAGGCCCGTGCCCTTGCCCGCGTCCTTGGTAGTGAAGAACGGCTCGAAAATGTGATCGAGCACCTCTTTGCTCATCCCGCAGCCGTCGTCGCTCACGGAGAGCAGCACGTAGTCGCCGGGGGTGGCGCCCGGGTAGTCGACGCCGGGGGCCTCGCTGAGGGTGACGCCGCCCGTGGCGATGGTGATCGTCCCCGCCCCGGCGATGGCATCCCGGGCGTTGATGCACAGGTTGGCCAGAATCTGATCGACCTGGCCGGGGTCCATCTTGACCAGCCAGGGGTTCACGCCCGGAATCCAGGCCAGATCGATGTTCTCGCCGATCAGGCGCCGCAGCAGATTGAGGATCTTCGCTACGGCATCGTTCAGGTCCAAAACCGTGGGAACCATCAACTGCTTGCTGGCGAAGGCCAGCAACTGCCGGGTGAGGTTGGTCGAGCGTTGCGCTTCGGTCGAGATTTCATCCAGGTACTCCCGCACCGGGTGGTCGGGCACCAGGCCGTCGCGGCACAACTCGACATAGTTCATGATACCCATGAGCAGGTTGTTGAAGTCGTGCGCCACCCCACCCGCCAGGCGGCCGACCGACTCCATCTTCTGCGCCTGCTGCAACTGGGCCGACAGGCGGAGATGCTCCGTGACGTCGCGCTTGACAGCCACGTAGCTGGCGATCCGTCCCTCGCCGTCGCGCACCGGCGCGATGGTCGCATCCTCGGTGCATAGCGTGCCGTCTTTCCTGCGGTTGACGAAGCGGCCCGCCCAGACCTTGCCCGAGCTGATGGTATCCCAAAGTCCCCGGTAGAAAACCTCGTCATGCTCGCCGCTCCGGAGCAGACGCGGACTCTGGCCCACGATCTCCTCGCGGGTGTAGCCCGTCGCCGCCTCGAAGGCCGGGTTGACGTAGCGGACGACTCCCGCAGCATCGGTGATAAGAACCACTTCGGCGGCCTGTTCAATGCCGGCCGCCAGCAAGTCCCGCTCGGCCGCCAGCCGTTTCTCATTCTCCAGCATGCTCAGCAAAACGCTTCGCGACTGTTCCGCCGCCGCCAGGAGCCCTTGCCGTTCCATCTCCAGACGCTTGCGCTCGGTGATGTCCATGTCGGAACCGCGATATCCCCGGAACTCGCCGTCCGCCCCCAGCAGAGGGATGCCGTTGGTGAGCATCCAGAGTTGCTGGCCGTCGCGGGTCAGCACGGCATTCTCCAAGGCCGTGAAGGGCTCCTGCCGTGCGGTTACGGCCAGAGCCGCGGCTCTGAACTCGGCACGGCCTGCGGCGGGATGCAGATCGTAGAAGTGCATCTTGCCGACCAGTTCATCGGGCCGGTAGCCGAGGACCCGTTCCACGCTGGGACTCACATAGGAGAAGAGCCCTTCGGGGTCGACTTCCCAGGTATAGATGCGGCTCAGTTCGGCCAGTTGGTTGTAGCGCACCTGGCTCTCTTGCAGGGCGTCATCCGCGCGTCTCTTCTCGACGACATGCCAGGTCACGTCGGCGAGTAAGGCGACTATCTCGGCATCGCTCTCGGTGTAGTCAACCGGCTTGTTCCCTAGCCCCAGGACAGCGACCACCAGGCCGTTGCGCCTGACCGGCACCACCAGCTCGCGAATCACCCGCGCATGACCTTCTGGCAGCCCCTTACGCTGCGGCAACGCGGCGTAGTCATTGTGGATGACCGGCCGCCCTTCACGCAGGCAATCGGCCCAGACCCCGGCCTGGTCGATGGCATAGTGTCGGCCCTTGCCCGCCGCCTGGCAGAACTCCCTCTGGGTGCGGGTGGACCATTGCTGCAAGGTCAGCGATTTCTGGTCGGCATCGACGAGGTGATAGAAGCCGATGGGGCTGTCGAGCAGCTCGGCGATGTGGTCCAAGGCCCACCCCATCAGCTCATCCAGCGAGTGGAATGGCGCGTACTCCAGCAGCGCAAACCGCAATTCCGCCAGCCGTCGCGCGTGGTACTCCCGGGTGACATCGCGAAAGACCAGCACGGTGCCGACCACGCCCCGGTCCACCCCGCGGATGGGGGCACAACTGTTGGAGACATGGCGCTCCGTGCGGTCCATGGCAACCAGCGTCGCCGTATCGGCCGGGTCCACCGCCACGCCTTCGCGCAAGACCCGTTGCGCCAGATTCTCGGCCGTCGCCGGGGTCTGCGCCTCGGCAATGCGGAAGACCTCCCCAAGCGGGCGGCCCTTCGCTTCAGCCGTGCTCCAGCCGGTCAGCCGTTCCGCCGCGCTGTTGAGGCTGACGATCTGTCCCGCGCCATCGGTCTCCAGCACCCCATCGCCAATGGAACCAAGAGTGGCGGCCAGGCGGTCCTTCTCCTTCCTGAGTTCAGCGATCTGCTCGGCCACCAGTCGCTCCAGCTCCTCGCGGCGACGCACGGGCGCGCCGACCACAAACGCCAGAGCCGCAGTGAGCGCCAGTCCCCGCAGGACCGCGACCGCGGCGGCGGCGTGGGGTTGAACAACCACGAAGTCCCCGTGCGGTTGGGCGGTCACCAGGAACACCTTGTCAAAGGCCGCCACGGGGCGCGAGACAACAGGCAACGTGACCCCATCGGCATCATCTGCGCAGGACGACGCGAGGAGTTGGCCTCGCAGGTCGGGGCGAAGCAGCGAGAGGGAGACGTGCAGCGCGGCCTTGTCTTGCATTGCCCCAACGACCCTATCCATCCGCAGCACCGCGACGGCAAAACCGCGCAGACGCGGCGGCTCGCCGCGCTGAAAAACGGGCTGGAATACCGCCATGCCATTCTGCGGGCGGGCGTCCTGTACCAAGGTGATGGGGTCAGTGGCAACCGCCAGACCACTACGCGCCGCCGCCTCCAGTGCCGCCCGGCGGATGGGTTCCGACCCGACATCGAAGCCCACGGCGGCGCCGTTGTCGGCCGGGCGGGTCACGTGGAGGACGGGGTAGTAGATCTCGCGCCCAAACGCTGCCACCCGCTCGCCTTGCGCGTCCTTCTCCCAGATCCCGAAGGTCGGCTCACCCGCGGCGCGGACCGACTGCTCGAATCGCGCCCGCTCCGCCGCCGGCACCGCCGGCAGCCATTCCCAGGAGAAAACCGCGGGGTTGCGGGCCAGCGGCTCGATGAAGTGCTGAAACTCCTCCCTTATGACCTCCTCGTCAGACTCCAGAAAGCGCGCCAAACTCGGCAGCCCCGTCGTGTCGACGTCCTGCAGCGCGTGGGCGACGCGGTGCGTTTCGCTGTCCGCCAGCAGTACGAGTGATCCCCGATTGACGCGAACCTCGCGCTCGCGCACCCGCCAGGCGACGAAGACGGTCAGCGTCAGGCCCACGACGACGGCCAGGATCGGTTCCAGCCGCTTCAGCCAAAGCGGGGCGCTGTGGCCAAGCCGCTGGCGCCGCAGCAGGAGAGTCACGCTGGCCAGCAGAAGCACGGCCATCATCAAGGTCAGCAGCACGGGCCGCAGGGCGGCGCGACACAGGTCGAGCCTCCAGGCGCGGGCGTCACTGTCCACGCCCAGGACCGCGCAGGTGGTGCGGCTTTGCCGGTCCTCCAGCGGCACCGACGCGGACATCCACGTGCCCCAACGATCCCGGCTGGGCCCCTCCACCACCGGCTTACCGCCGCCGAGGATGGCAGCCTGCGCCGCATCGGCCTCGTCGTACACCTGTCCGGGCGGGGAATAGCCCTCGGAACCGGGAGCCTCGCTGTCCGCGAAGAAGAAGCTTATGCCATCGGCCCGGCGGCCCATGAGATAGACGAATCGGCACGACGGCCAGGCCTGCTTGACGTAGCCGAGTTGCTGCTTCAGGCGCTGATACTCCGGCAACGCCAGATCGCTCTCCGAGCCGCTCAGGGCCAGAATGCACTCCACGGACAGCCCCTGCGCCATCCGTTGCGCCTGGGCGAGAAAATCGGCGCGCATCTCGCGGTCGACCCGCAGCACCGTCCAGACAGTGTAGTGCGCCCCCAGGGCCAGGAGGACCAGCAGCAGCACGACGACCCAAAGGGTCACGCGCCCGGCGATTAGCGACCTGAGTTTACGGCCAAGGATATTCATGGTTGGCCCGCCGCGGGCGGTGGGTCAGGAGAGTGGAGCGGCTGGGAGTGCGTGGGGGCCTGAGAATGCGTCCCGCGGCAGCGGTCCCGCCAGGGCCAGGAGATCATTGCCGTCCCGGATCTTCATCAGGCACCCTAGGGCTTCTTCAGGTAGGCCTGGAGTTCGGCCTCCGATATCCGGGTCAGTCCGCCCTTGCGGTGGCACTTGGGACAGCGGGTTGGGGCGAGGTCCAGGGCGGACCTCGTGAGATGCCCGCAGTGCTCGCAGCGCCAGGCCTGTGCCTTCTCTGCCGCCACCGTCGGGCTGACCAGCGGCGTCATGCATCCACCCAGGCCGACGGCGAGGGCGGCGCCCCCTGCCGCGGCGAGGCCGACCGAACCCAGGAACTGTCTTCTGGTTGTCTGCACCCTGTCGTCCTCCACCTGGGTCCGCGGCTCTGGGCGGCCGCCGCAGACGTGGCCCAATCTAAGGAAGACTGAGACCGGTTGTATCGCCACCCTTTTCGCCCAGGCGCTTCACGTAGAGGGCGAAACGCTCACTGAGCGCCCCGTCGGAGACCTCTAACGTCGTAATCTTCTTGGCCATCTTGGCGGCATCGGAACCCGTCTGTTCCTCGGCTTTCAGCTCGCCCAGGCGCCGGTTCAGGTCGGCGACCTCGGCGCGGCGCTTGAGGATGGTATCGCGGAAGGCTTTGGCCACGAGCCCGATCTTCTCCACCGGCATGACCGCTATCTCCGCTTCGATCTGCGCGCTCGGTTTCTCTTCGTCCACTTTGGTCTGCAGCAGGTCGATGTAGAGCTTCTGGCGTTCATCGAGAGCGCTGATGGAGGTCGCCACGGCGTCAGCATCTTTCTTAAGGGTAGCCGCGCCTTGGTTGGCAATCTCCTCGGGCTTCAGGTCCTCGAGCCGGTCGCGCAGATCGTCCACCGCATCGCGCTTCTCGACCACGGCTTCGCCATAGGCGTCGGCCACGCGGCGCAGTTCCCGCGAGGTCATCTTCTGCGCCTCGGTGCGGATTTCGGCCACCGGCTTCTTCTCGTCGACCTTCGGGCCGCCGCAGCCGCCGCAGAAGACCAGCGAGACCAGGGTAAGAATGCCACCCACTGCACGCCGTAATGCCATTCGTACACCCTCTTCGTCAGTTGCGGACGCGGGCCCGTCCGAGGCCAGGCCCACCCGGCCCCACTTCCAGCGGCTTAGACAGCATGCCAATATACGCACTTGGCGACCCCGCGCAAGAACACCTCGTAACCTTGGGCGCAAGTCAGCTCCGTAGGGGTTTGCTTGTTTGAGAACCGCAGAAGATCGAAGGCCCAAGGCCCAATGACGAATGGCAGAATCGCCGGCACGGCAACCGCGGTTCTCCTTCTGGTATGTCCGGC
>CAIZKT010000848.1:0-8504 GCA_903933565.1 uncultured Victivallales bacterium
CCATCAGGTCGAAGTCGGAATCGTTATGGATGAGCTGCATTCCGTGCTCGGCGCAGAATGTCCCGATGAGCACATCGACTGTCTTCCGCACCGTCACTCCCTTTGCCCGGAGGAGTCGGTAGTTCGATGCCGACTTCTCGGCCATACGGAAGCCGACCATGTCGAACAGAGGAAGCGAGAGCAGGAGGGTCGACACCTCGGTCCTTTCGCTAGGCGACCGGATGCCCTGCATCACCTCGCAGAAGACGAGGTCGCCGATGCCAACAAGGTCCTGGCCGAGACACCGATCAACCTTGTTGGCAACGAGGGGCAAGCCGCCCCGAAAGTACTCGATCCACGCCGAGGTATCCACGATTACCATCTCAGTCCCTCCGCATGTCGTCGAGATCACCTTCCCAGGAGATCTTCCCCCTGAGGGACCGGAGTTTCCTCTGACTGCTAACCTGAACGAGCAGGCGCAGGCCCGACTCGATGGCTGACCGCTTCGTGCGGCATCCACTGGAACGTATGGCTCGGGACATTAGCTCGTCATCAATAACAACGTTCGTTCTCATGATACACCTCCATAATGTGTATCTACTCTACACATCAGGATTCCTGTCGTCAAGCCCCCAACGCTTGACTCAGCGCGGTACTCCGCCTGCTTGTATGAGTACTTCTGCCGGTACGCCTCGGCAACCCCGAGCTGCTTCTTGGCGAATCGCGAGAAACGCGCCAACGGGTAATGGACTGGCTGTGACACGGTGAGGATCTCACCATCGACAGATACGGCGGTCCTATCATGCGGGACAGCAGGATGTTCCGCCGTCTTCCTTACAGCTCCTCAGGGCTTCTTCCGCAGCAGGAACCGATGCGGGGCCGGGCGGTTCGCGGTGCGCATGGTGCTCAGGGCGGCGTCGGCGTCGCGGCGATAGTCGGCTTCCTTGGCCTTCTCGGCGATATAGAGCTTGGCCTGGCCTTCGTAGTAGCCGGCCGTGGGGCTGCCGCTCGCCTTCATCTTCTCGATGCGCTCGGTGAGCGCCTTGGCCACCGCCGCGGAGTCGTTCAGATCGAGGTCTTTGACGCCCTTAAGGTAGATCTCGGTCAAAGCGAAACTACGGAGCTTACCGGCGATCAGGGCATGGCGCTTGTCGTTGGCGGCCGCCACGGTCTTGGCCTGCTGGTACTGGGGCGTCTTAGCGTTGTCAGCGAGGTTGATCCCGGCAGCGAGATCGCCGGTTGAGTACTCGCCTACCGCGGCATCGTCAATGAGCAACTCATAGGCGCCAGGGGCCAGGTTGGTCACGCTCAGCACCTGCTGGTCGAGGTCCTGCATGAAGGGCACCAGCTTCACCGCCCCCTCGGCCCCGGCCGGGAGGGGAAACGGCAAGGCTTTCTCGAGGCTGACGAAGCTGACGCGCTCCGGCGTAGCGGCGATCTCCTGCAGGCTGACATTCTCGGTTTCGACCGCCTTGCCGCTACCCGCATCGATCACGGTCTTCGAGACGTACGGCGAAAGCCCCTGGGCCTTCAGGAACACGTAGGCCATCACGAGATGACCCATGGCACCGGGATGGACCCGGTCCTTACCCACGATGGTGGCCGCGGGATCGGCCTTCTGGACCTCGGCGTTGAGGCGGGTCATCACGCCGTGGAAATCTACCAGGCTGCCACCGAACTCCGCCGCCAGAGCCCGTGCCTGCGCGCCGCAGACACCGAGGGCATCGTTCACGCCGAAGAGGTTTTCGGTGGCCAGGGTGGCGGTCTGGTCGTAGATGGACGGGGTGATGAAGATGAGCCGACTGCCCTTGCCGCGCAGGGCTTCGGCGAGCTTACGCATATTGGCGACGTGGCCGTCGATGGCGGCCTGGCGCTGTTTCAGGTTGGCCTCGTCGGGCTTGTCTTTGCCATAGAGCCCGCGGTTCACGTCGTTCATGCCGAGCATGATGGTCGACACCGTAGGCTCGTGGGCGGCGATATCCCAGTCGAAACGCCGCACCGCACCGCCAGCCGAATCGCCTGAGATGCCGCAGTTGAAGACCTCGATCTGGCGTTCCGGAAAGCGGGTGGCATAGAACAGGAAGATGAACGAATGGTAGTTGCCTCCGTGCGTGATGCTGTCGCCGATGAAGCAGACTCGGTCGCCGTCCCGGAACGGCTCAGGGGCAGCGTCTGCCGCCAGAGCCGCCACGGCCGACAGGGCGAACAGGGCCAGGGCCAGCGTCCAGATCCTACGGAGCTTGTGATCCACGGTCTTCTCCCCGTACAGGTTGTTCAGGCTCAAATCGTGCCCGGCTACGCCCGCTACTGTGGGCCACAAAGAGCGCCGCGGGCAGGTCTTCAGCGCTTCTGCGGTTCTACTCATGCCGCAAGGCTTCGATCGGATCGAGTCTGGCCGCACGCACGGCCGGGTAGATGCCGAATACCATGCCAATACCCATGCTGATTCCCAGAGACAACACCAGGCTGAAGGGGGTCACCACCGTGGGCATTCCCGCCGTCTTGGTGATCATCCAGGGGATCAGCACGCCGATCCCCATCCCCACCAGCCCGCCGGTCATGGAGAGCACAACGGTCTCAATCAGAAACTGGGCCACAATCTGCCGACGCTTGGCGCCGATAGCGCGGCGGATACCGATCTCCCGCGTCCGCTCGGTCACCGACGCCAGCATGATGTTCATGATGCCAATCCCCCCCACCAGCAGGCTGATTCCAGCAATGGACCCCAAGACGATATTGAAGGTCCGCTTGGTCGCCTCAGCCTGCCGCAGCAGCGCCAGGGGAACGCTGATGCGGTAGTCCTTTTTCTTGTGGAAGGTCTGCAGCATGCGCTCGATCGCGGCGGCGCAGCGCTCGACGTTCTCCAGGTCATCAATCTCGACGATGATCTGGTGCAGCTCCACACTCTCGCGCACCTGCGTGCCACCCTTGTTCTGAACGAAGAGGTCGCCGAAGCGCTCCTTGGCGGTACGCATGGGGATGTAGGCGTCGGTGTCCTGGTCGGGGGTCTGCATGGCCCCCTCCGAGGCCGCCTCGCTGCGGATGATGCCGACCACCTCAAAGTAGTTGCCGCCGATGCGGACATTGCTGCCGAGAGAGGCCTCCGTGGCGAGCAGACGGCGGGCGCCGAGCTCGGTCAGCACAGCCACATTGCTGGTGTCGATGGAGTCCTGCATCGACAGGACGCGGCCGGCCAACAAGGGTCGCTGCACCAGGTCGAACCAGACCGGGTCCGTGCCCACGACGCGCAGATCCAAGGTCCGTGTCCCGACCCTGCCTTCTTTCTGAACCAGCTTGACAGGCACGACGCGCTTTACGCTCGGAAAGCACTCCGCCAGACGCTGCACGTCCCCGTAGAGCAAGCCGTACATGCTCACCGCAAACCGCCCCTGGGAAGTCGTCGACTCGTCCGCGGGCTTGCTGGCCGTGATGATGATATTATGGCTGCCCAGCCGACGAATCTGCTCCATGGCGACCTGGCTGGCGCCTTCCCCCACCGCCAGCATGGCGATGACGCTGCCCACGCCAAACACCACGCCCAAAACCGTCAGGAAACTGCGCAACTTGTGCAGCAGCAGGTTGCGTACCCCGAGCTGAATGTCACGCAGCAGGCGGGCGAGTTTCACCGGCGCACCTCCTCGAGTCGCTCAATGAGCCCGTCCCGCATGTGCAGTTGGTGCCCGGCATGCGCCGCCACGGCGGCCTCGTGGGTAACCATGATGATCGTCTTGCCCTGGCGGTTGAGCTCACCCAGCAGACGCATGATGTCCTCGCCGGTAGCCGTGTCCAGATTGCCGGTCGGCTCGTCCGCCAATAGCAGTACCGGATCGTTGACCAACGAGCGCGCGATGGCGACGCGCTGCTGCTGCCCGCCGGAAAGCTCCCGGGGCCGGTGATGAAGCCGGTCCGCCAGCCCCACCCGGCCAGCCAGTTCGCGGGCACGCCGGGAGCTGGAGTGCGCGTCCCAGCCCAGATAGTAGAGCGGCAAAGCGATGTTCTCCTCGACCGTCAGTTGCGGAATCAGGTTGAAACTCTGGAAGATGAAACCCAGGTGCTTCAGGCGGATGTCGCTGAGGTCGGTGTCGCGCAGACGGCTGACATCAATGCCGTTCAGCAGGTAGGTGCCCTCCGTCGGCCGGTCCAGGCAGCCCAGCAGATTCAGCAGCGTGCTCTTGCCGGAACCACTCGGCCCCATGACCGCCCAGAAAGCGCCGCGCTGGATCGCGAACGTGACCCCGTTCAGCGCCCGGACCTCCTCGCCGCCCATGGGGTAGACCTTATGGACGCCGCGGACCTCCACGGTTGTCTGGGCACTGTCGGCCATTCAGGGGTCTCCGAACGGGGCCAGGAACAAAGCTGCGGACAGGACACACCGAGCCAGCCGCAGGCCAGGACGTTTCAGGGTGCCGGTGCGGCCGGTGCGGCCGCGGCGGGCTGCTCGCGCTGGCGCCGACGTTGGCCCCACTGGGCGCGGGCCGCCTCGCGCTCTTCGGGCGTCATCTTCTCGAGGCGCTCCTGCATGCGTGCCCTGGCTTCCGGCGTCAGATTCGGCCGCCCACCCTCCGCAGGCGCCTCGGCCGACGGCGCCTCCGGCGGACCTTTGGCGCCGCCCTCTGCCGTGGCGCCCGCCGACGGACCCTTGGCGCTGCCCTCGCCGCGCACCGCACCCTCAGGCTTCGTCGACCCATCCCCTGGCGCGGCGAGCGCTCCGGCCCCGGCTGGGTGCCCCCCGTTGGACCGCGCCTCCGCGGCGGGCCGCGGCGGAATCGGGACATCCCCGAGCGGGGCTGGCCGGTCCAGCGCCGTCGTCGTATCCAGCGGCGGCGTCATCAACACCGCCTCCCCCGCTTTCAGCCCCGAGAGAACATGCACCATGCGGTTGTTGTCCATACCAATCTCAATCTGCCGGGGAGTCGTCACCCCATTCGCGCGGACCTGGACGGTCGGTTTACCGTTGGCCCGCACCACACACTGCACCGGGACGAAGAGGGCCTTGTCGTAGCGCGCCACCACGATCTCAGCGGCGCAGGTCATCCCCGTACGCAGCACGTCGCCGCCGCCATCGATGTGGATCTCCGTGGCGTACACCTTCAGGTCCGGGTTCATGAACATGCTCTGGGCATCCGGCATGGGCGCGATCTTGGCCACCTTTCCCGTCAAGGTGCGCCCCGGCAGCGCGTCCACCGTCACCTGCACCGGCAGACCCGCGTAGACTTTCTTCAGGCTGGACTCATGCACCTTCACCGTCGCCATGAAGGTGTCCGCCGTGGGCAGGTAGATCAGCTCCTGGCGCTCGCGCACCTCAATCCCCTCGGCCAGGGGCTCGACATTGCCGCGGAAGCTGACCTGCGTGCTGGTCGCGTAGACCACGACGCCGCTCGCGGGAGCCATGATCTTGGCCTTGCCGATCTGCTCATCCAGCTTCTGCAGCTTGTCCTTCTGACGGGCAAACTCCGACTCCCGAGCGGCCAGTTCGGCCTCGGCCTGAGTCACGGCCGAGGCCGATTTCGTCCGCGTCCGCACCAGCGCCATGTCCGCCTGCGTGACATCGCTGGTGCGCTGGTCCATCTGGCGCGCGTAGGTAAACTCATCCAGCAGCTTCAGCTCGCTCTTCGCCAGCTCCAGCTTCAGCTTCGCCCGCTGCGCCGCCAGGCGGTCAGCCTGCAGCTCGGTCTCGGACAGGTACTTCTCGTTGAACAACTGCTGCGACCACTTCTCGGTCTCGGCACTGCGCAGTACTTCCTCGGCGGCGAGGTCAACCTGCCCTTTGCGGTCGGCCTGCAGGTTCGGGTACTCGCCGTCCTTGTAGTTGCGCAGATCGTCCTTGGCAAAGCGCAGGACCAACTCGGCCTTTTCCACATCGGCGCGGGCCTGGTTCTTCACGACCTCGAGATCCTCGCGGGATTTCACAAAGGAGGCGTCGGCGTTGCGCACGCGGATGTCCTGCTCGACGCGCCCATCCTGCAGCGACGTCACGTCCAGTTCGATCAGCAACTCGCCCTTCTCGACCTGGCGCCCCTCGGGGATCAGAAAGAGGACCGTGCTACGCCCCTCGAGCTGGCTCTTCAGCGTAATCGTCTCGCGCGGCTTGATGGTGCCCGGTTCGGTGACGCTGATGACCAGGGGCCCCTCTTGGACCGGACAGGTAAGGATGGCCTGTTCGCTCTGCCGCGCGGCGGCCACCCGGCGCTGCCGCAACCACCACCCGGCCGCCAAGGCGACCATGAGAGCGAGACCGGCCCACGCCAGCCCCCGGCCAAGACGCGTTCCAGAACCATTAGCCATCAGGGAGTCCTTTCCGGACGGTACTCCTGCCACAGCCCGTCAACCGTGACCTCAAGCTTGCCCAGGTCCCGCTGCATGTCCCATTCGGCGGTCCGGTATGACACCACCGCCGAAATGAGCGCGTTCTGGGCCGTAAGCAAGGCATCCTGGGCTTCGAGCAGATCGCGGACCGCGGCCCGCCCTGCCTGCAAGAACAGGTCCGTGCTCCGCACCCGCTTTTCGGCCAGGCGCACGGCCTGGGACTGGTTGAAGACGCTCTCCCGCGCCTGCAGCAGAGAGCGCAGGTCGTCGCGCACCCGCAGTTTGATATCGTCCTCCGCGGCCTGGAAGTCGCGCACGGACTGCTCCAGACGGATGAGGCTGTCACGGTAGGCGTTGCGCTCGCTCGTACGCTCGAACGGCAGGTCCAGAGTCAACAGCGCCGAGGTCGTCGTCGTGTCCGTCCGCCACGACGCATCGGGGCTGCCGGCGCCGCCGAGGCTGCGGCTCTCGCCAACCCTGGCCTTCCCGAGCAGGGTCAGTTCGGCCCTCAGGCGGTCGGCTGCCACCATGACGTCGCGCTGCGCATCCTCGACTCGGCCCAGACTGACTTTCAGGTCCGGCCGACACTCCAGGGCCTGCTGCACGGCGGCCATCGCGTCCAGCTCCAGCGGCCCCGCATTCTGCCGCCCAGGCTCGGCCAGGGTCACGGGCGCGTCCGCGGGCGGGACGGTGCCCTTGTAGTCGGCCACATCGGTACCCCCAGTCAACTCGGCGCCGCGGGACTGCAGCCGGGCGAGTTCCTCATCGTCCAGTTCCAGGCGTGCGTCGGGCGGCAGCCCCAGCGTTACCTTGAAACGGTCCAGACTGCGCTCCAGGTTGAAGCGTGCCTGCACCCAACTCTCACGGGCGCGCAACTCGCTCTGGACGGCCTGGTCAAACTGCAGTTCCGGCAGGCGCCCGGAATCCGCCAAGCGGCGGTTCCGGCGGGTGGACGCCACCAGGCTCTTGTAGTTCTCTTCCTGGTTGGTCACCCGGCCGCGGGCCATCAGCACATCCAAATACTCGGTGGCCACCTGCACGGCAAACGTGCGCTTGAACTGCTCGAACCCGTAGATGGCGTAAACGACATCCCGCTCGGCCTGCCGCAACGGCTCCGCCACAATCAGGCGCCCGGCGCCGCGCAGTAGAGGCACGCTCAACGAAACATCGCCGACCAGACCCAGCGAAGAGGACTTCTCCTGGCTCAGTACCCTGACCAAGTCCACGGCAACCGCCGCGGATAGCTCGGTGCCATTACGGAATTTCCTCGACACCGTCCCGTCAGCGTTGCGCTCGACGCCATAGCGCCGACCGCCTGCCCCGTCAGGGACATCCTCGTACAGACCTGACAGCAGGCTCGAGAAGGTCGAGCGAAACTCCTTCCGCTCGAGATCCAACGCCAGCGCGGCGCGGAACACTCGGTCCTTCGCCGCCTGAAACTCACGGCTGTTACGCGCCGCGATCTGCAGGGTTTCTACCAGGGTCGGCTTCAGGACCTCGGTGCCACTCCAGCGACTTTCAGCGGCTCCAGCCGGGGGCAGGTGCCGTGCCCGCGTCCAGTACTCGTTATCCTCAAGATCGCGCAGCGCCTGGCTGGCAGGCCCGCTGTGCGCTAGGTTCTGGCCCAGCAGCAGCCGACGACGCAGCGTATCGGCGGGACTATCAACCGTGATCGCCTCACTCCGGCCTAGCACGTCCAGCTGCGTCGCCGTGATGATCTTCGCGGCCACCGTGTCCGCCTTGCCGCGCCAGCGTGCCGGGCTGCGGCAGCCAGCACCCAGCACCGCCACCAGCGCCACAACCAGCAGGACGAACCCACCCCCACCGGCACGAATGCCGACGCGCCCCATCCGGTCGCCCAAAAAGCCCCCGCAATAGCGCCGCTTGCGCTTCACGTCCAGACCCGTTTCCGGGCTCGATTGACGCTCCGAGACAAGCCTCGCCAGAACTGACCAGTCAGTTCCATTCATGGGCCGTATGATAGACTGCCACCGGAGTCTTGTCAAGCCCAGCTGCGAGCGTGCAGCGCAGGTCAGTTCCGTAGGTGGTGACGACTCAGGTCCTCGGGTTGGGGGTTCGGGGTTCGGGGTTCGGGGTTCAGGGTTCAGCCGAGCCTCCGGCTGTGGCCGGGCATACCGGAATAAGACTTGCCGACGCGGGTCCGATTCCGATCCGGCCGGGACGCGCCGGATCGCCTGGAGGGCGGCCCTGTCGCAGAC